>JBMFPK010000058.1:0-10881 GCA_049969155.1 Chloroflexia bacterium
CCTCGGGGGTCAGATGGGAAGCACCCGAATCGCGAAGCAAGCGGGTAAAACCGCTGACCGCTTCTACGGGCCCCTGCAGCCGCCGGGAGATCGTCGCGATGAGGTCCCAGAGTTCCTGTTGCCGGAGCTCCAGTTCCTGCGCCTTTTGCTCGAGCTCTCGCAGGCTCTGCTGCAGCCGGTTGACCAGCCGGACGTTCTCCAACACGATCGCAGCCTGCTGGGCAAATAGACCGAGCTGCCGGCGGGTTTCTTCGTCGAAGGCGTCCGGCTGCCGCGAGCTCGAAAGGATCAGGAGGCCCAGGTGGCCCTCCCGGCCGATCAGCGGGAGGAGGAGGCTCGATTGGGTTGGCGGAAGACGGTCCAGGGCCGCAAGCGCTTCGGTGGGCAGGTTCTTCCGACGCTCTCCCAGGATGTCGGAGAGGGATAGCGGCTTGTCGTGCTGTCTGAGGCAGTCCGCGGGGAAGGTCAGTCCGAGGAGCGGCACCCCGGCGTAACCTGCGGCGCCGCGCACGATAAGGCGGCCCTCCTCTTCGACGAGCAGGAACACGCGGTCTACGGCCGCGGTGACCTCCGCGGCGCGCTCGGCGATGCGCTGCAGGCGCAAGGGGAGAGACAAGGGAGCTGTGATCTCCTGCAGGCCACCTAGGAGCGTGGTCAGGAGTTCCTGGCGCGCACGGCTTTCGAGCAGCTGCTGGTAGAGGTGGCCGAGTAGACCCGCGATTCCCCCCAGACCGAGGAAGGCGAGCGTATGGACCCCAGCGGTGTGCAGCCCCGCACGATCGAGTCGCACGCCCGGTACCCGCATGGGACCCAGGAGCGGGAGGAGGTACGCGAAGGAGACGAGGCCGGCCAACAGCACGATATGGCGCGGGTGGATCAGCAGCACCGCGCCAGCCACGATCAGCAGGCCGTAGAGGGCATCGGTCGTCGCTGTAGGGCGGCCGGCGAAGCGATCGGCAGCGGTCACCGCAAGCGCACCCACCGTGAAGAGCACCAGGGTGGACAGGGCTGGCCACCGGCGCACCAGGCGCAGATAGGGGAGGAGGAGCAGGCCGTCCAGCACAAAGATCGCGGCCGGCCGCAGATCCTGGGGGAACAGCACAAGGCAGCACACGGCAAGCAGGCCGTCCAAGAGCCCTTTCAGGAGCGCAAAACCCCGTGCCCGGGTGAGGAAATGCTGGTAAGCGAGCCGCTCCGGGTCCGTTAGTTCTTCCGGATGCACCGGGCAGAAAACCTGTCGGAGCCACCGATGTGGCGATGCTTGCCCGTGGACCTTCCGGGCCATGGAGGGCCCCTCTCACCGTTGTGGCGCCGCCCGCAGCTGGCCGAGCAGCGCTCCGATCGCCGCAAGGAGCTAACTGTCCAGCAACGGCTCGAGCGCAAGACCGAGCCACCCGGCCAGAGCGCCGAGCACCAGGAGCACAAGCTCCGCCCGCGTTGCCGTGCTTTCCCCGAGGTGCACCTCGAGAACGCCCACCGGCTGGCCGCCCGACATCAAGGGGATCGCCAAGCCCATTTCCGGTGGGTCGCTACTCTGGCTCCATTGCTCTGGGATGCCCGAGATCCACGCTCTGGCCACCGGGACAGGCACCGTCTCGGCCCGGCGCACCAGGTAGGCGTGGGCTTCCCCCTCCGCCCGCAGCACCCATAGGACCAACCCGTCCCGGGTGGGAGGCTGTACCCAGAGGCGACCGGCACGCGCACGGGTAGCCTCGACGGCAAGGTCCAGCAACGTGCACAGACGCGATGGCCCGGCCGCGGAAGCCGTGAACTCGGCGCCGGCCGCGCTCAGCAGCCGCAATGCATCGGTGCAGAAGCGCAGGTCATCGGTCAGCAGGTTCCGCTCGTTGCGCAATCGCTGCTCGGCCAGGGCGCGTTCGATGCTCTCCACAATCTCGTCCAGGGTGAAGGGCTTGATGATATAGTCGCGCACGCCAAGCCGCAGGGCCTGGGCGGCGATCATCTCGGATCCGTAGGCGGTGACCAGGATGACGGGGATGTCGTACCCTTCGGAGGTCAGGAGGTGGAGCAGATCGAGGCCCGTCATATCGGGCAAACGCAGGTCGAGGAGGATCAGATCCGGGCGCCGGGTGCGGATCTGCCAAAGGCCGGAGGCGCCGTCCCGTGCCGTCAAGGTGCGATAGCCGTAGCTGGGAAGGACGCGCTCTCCAAGCAGGGTGCAGACATCGGCATTGTCGTCGATGATCAGGAGGAGTTCCCCGGCCAAGGCTGCCCCTTTCTGCCTGCCCGGCGCAAGCCTGTTTGAAAGCATTATAGACCGCCGACAGGCCTCCGTCAAGCCAACGGCCGCAGGGCAAGCGCCCTGCGGCCGTGCGCCGTAGCGAGGTTAGCGGAACACGATGCGGCCGTCCTGAGCGTCGACCGTCACCGTCGCGCCCTCGCGGAATTCGCCTTCCAGCACCTTCAGCGCCAGCGGGTCGAGCACCTCCCGCTGGATGGCGCGCTTGAGCGGACGGGCGCCATAGGCCGGATCGTACCCCACCTCGGCAAGGTGCCGCCGCGCCGCTTCCGTCCACACGAGGTCCAGCCCGCGCTCCTTCAGCCGCTCCTGCACCCGCCGCATCTGGATATCCACGATCTGCAGGATCTCTTCCTGCCCCAGCGGATTGAAGATGACGATCTCGTCGATGCGGTTCAGGAACTCCGGCCGGAACTGTGCCCGAAGCGCCTCGGTCACCCGCCGGCGGACCTCTGCCTCCTGCCCTTTCCGCAGGTCTTGCAGGTAGGTGCTGCCGACGTTCGAGGTCATGATGATCACCGTGTTCTTAAAGTCGACCGTGCGCCCCTGCCCATCGGTCAGACGGCCGTCGTCCAGCACCTGGAGGAGCACGTTAAAGACCTCCGGGTGGGCCTTTTCGACCTCGTCAAAGAGCACGACGCTGTAGGGCCGCCGCCGGACCGCTTCGGTCAGCTGGCCACCTTCCTCGTATCCCACATAGCCGGGTGGTGCGCCGATCAGACGGGAAACGGTGTGCTTTTCCTGGTACTCGCTCATGTCGATGCGCACCATGGCATTCTCGTTGTCGAAAAGGAATTCCGCCAGGGCCCGTGCGAGTTCCGTCTTGCCCACCCCTGTCGGTCCGAGGAACAGGAAGGAACCCAGGGGCCGGTTCGGGTCCTGGAGGCCGGCGCGCGCCCGGCGGACGGCGTTGGCCACCGCAGCGATCGCCTGGTCCTGCCCCACGACGCGCGTCTTCAGTCTCTCCTCCATGTGGATGAGCTTCTGCAGCTCTCCCTCCAGGAGCCGGCTCACCGGGATGCCCGTCCACTTGGCCACGACCTCGGCGACGTCCTCCTCGTCGACCTCTTCCTTCAGCAGGGCGCCGTCGCGCTGGAGCTCGGCCAGGCGAGCCTCCTGTTCCCGCAGCTGCTTCTCCAGTTCTACCAGCGTGCCGTACTGGAGCTGCGCCGCACGGTTGTAGTCCAAAGCACGCTGGGCCTGCTCCATCTCGCCGCGCACCTCATCGATGCGCGCCTTGGTCTGGCGCAGGGCCTGGATCGCCTCCTTCTCCTGCTGCCAGCGCGCGTGCAGCCCTTTGCGGCGCTCCTGCAGGTCGGCCAGTTCCTTTTCGATCCGTTCCAGCCGTTCGCGGGAAGCCGCGTCCTGTTCCTTGCGCAGCGCCGTGCGCTCGATCTCGAGCTGCATGATCCGCCGCTCGATCTCGTCCAGCTCTGCCGGCATCGAGTCGATCTCGATGCGCAGCCGGGAAGCAGCTTCGTCGATCAGGTCGATCGCCTTGTCCGGAAGGAAACGGTCGCTGATGTACCGGTTGGCGAGGACCGCCGCGGCCACCAGGGCGGCATCCTTGATGCGTACCCCGTGGTGCACCTCGTACCGCTCTTTCAGGCCGCGCAGGATGGAGATCGTGTCCTCCACCGTCGGCTCGCCGACATAGATCGGCTGGAAGCGCCGCTCCAGGGCGGCGTCCTTCTCGATGTGCTTCCGGTATTCGTCCAAGGTTGTTGCGCCGATGCAGTGCAGTTCTCCCCGCGCGAGCATCGGCTTGAGCATATTGGAGGCGTCCATCGCCCCTTCCGCCGCGCCCGCTCCGACCACGGTGTGCAGCTCGTCGATGAACAGGATGACCTGCCCCTCGCTTTCCGTGACCTCTTTGAGCACGGCTTTCAGCCGCTCCTCGAACTCGCCGCGGTACTTCGCGCCGGCGATCAGCGCTCCCAGGTCGAGCTGCACAAGTCTTTTGTCCTTCAGCCCTTCCGGCACGTCGCCCCGCACGATCCGCTGCGCCAGGCCTTCGACGATGGCCGTCTTGCCCACGCCCGGCTCGCCGATCAGCACGGGGTTGTTCTTCGTCCGCCTGGAGAGCACCTGGATGACCCGCCGGATCTCATCGTCCCGGCCGATCACCGGGTCCAGCTTGTTCTCGCGTGCCAGTCGGGTGATGTCGCGACCGTAGCGCTCCAGCGCCTGGTAGGTGGTTTCGGGCGTGGGGCTTGTGACCCGCTGCCGGCCGCGGATGCTGGTCAGCGCCTGGAGGATGGCGTCCCGGTGGATACCGAAGCGGTGGAGCAATTCCGCAGCCGGTCCACGCACCCGTCCGTCCGCCAGGGCGAGCAGCAGGTGCTCGGTGGACACATATTCGTCCCGCATCCGGCGGGCTTCTTCCTCCGCCGCCTGGGCGACCTGCTGGGTCTGAGGCGACAGGTACACCTGGGTTGCTCCGTATGCCTGCGGCAGACGGTTCAATTCGTCCTGCACAGCGGCAAGCAACTGTGCGGGGTGCACGCCGAGCTTCTGCACGATCTGCGGCACGACCCCGTCCGACTGTCCCAGCAGCGCGGCTAGCACGTGCAGCGGTTCGATCTGGCTATGGTGGCGCTCCTGCGCCTCCCGCTGGGCATCCAGGACGGCCTGGGCGGCTTTTTCTGTAAATCGGTTCAGGTCCATCGATCCCTCCTCCTATCTCATTGCGGGCAAAAGTCGGCACTGCGGCCGCCGTCCCGCGGACGTTTCCGGCGTTACCATAAGTATGGGGCATAAGAGGAACGTTGGAGGAACGTTTTAGCGACGTTGGTGGGTTACTCCCAGCGCAGGTGGAGCAGCCGGCGTGTGGTCGGCCGGATGGCGAACCGCTCGTCGATCCGGTACCCCACGATCCACACGATCCCTCTCGGGGAGACCACCAGGGGAATGCGACGCCGCTCGGTGCGCGGCACCTTTTCGTCGACGGCCCAGTCGTGGAGCTTTTTCGTTCCCCCTAGGCCGAGCGGTCGGAAACGATCCCCGGGGCGAGGGTGGCGCAACCAGAGCCGGCTTCCGCAGGCATCCGCGTCCAGCCAGGCTTCGTGGGGCTCTACCCTTTCCCAGGCGGGCCGCTCCTCCGGGCTGTGAAAGGAGGCCGTGAGGCTGTGCCCCTCCGGGAGGAGGGTGCGCCCAGGGATCGCAAGCGGAACGGGATGGGGGCCCAGATCCGGCCACACGCCGGCCTCCAGCGCGGACGCTTCTCCCACGGCCAGCGCCTCGTACTCTCGCCGCGCGACAAGTCCCTCCACCAGGGATACCTGGCTTCCGACAGCCGCCTCGTCCAGGTGCGCCGCGGCTACGATCGCGTCCCACCCGATGTCTTCCAGGTGGCCGCGGATGCGTTCCGCAGCTCGGCGGACCGCCTCGAGCCGAAGCGTCCAGGGAAGCGCGCGGTATGCCCCCAGGGAGAGGCGGATGACCCGCCCCGTTTCGGAGGCCAGTTCGGGCCAGCGCGCGTCGAGCAACTGCTCCAGGTCGGTCTCCAGCCAGGCCGCGAGCCGGGCCAGACGGAGCAGCGCCTCATCCAGGCGCGGGTTTAGGGAGCGCAGCAGGGGCAGAACCTGCCGACGGAGCCGCACGCGCAGGAAGCGCTCCTCCTCGTTCCAGGCATCCTGGATCGGGGCAAGGCCGTGCTCTCGACAGTATCTTTGGGTCTCGGCGCGCGAGACCTCCAGGAGCGGGCGAACCAGGCGGATGGGGCGGGGTAGGTCGAGGCCCTCGACCATCCAGGGAGCCGGCGGGGCGGCCATCCGCATCCCCCGTAACCCGGAAAGGCCGGTCCCCCGCAGCAGGTGCATCAGGATCGTCTCGACCTGGTCCTCGCGGGTGTGCCCCAGGGCGACGGCGGATGCCCCGAGATTGGCGGCGAGACGGAGCAGAAAGCGGTAGCGCGCCCGCCGGGCCGCGTCCTCCGGGGACAGGCGCTCTCGGGCAATGCGTGCGGGCACGTCCTCGCTGCCGAGGGTGAAGGGGAGACCCCACCGCTGGGCGACCGCGGAGACGTAGGCGGCTTCTGCCCCCGACTCCGGTCGTAGCCGATGGTCAAAGTGCGCAACGTGCAGCAGTCCTCCGTGCCGCGAGCCCTGCGTATGGAGCAGGTGGAGGAGGCACAGCGAATCGGCCCCTCCCGAGACGGCGACGACCACCCGATCGCCAGGCGCCCAGAGGCGCTGCTCGGCGATGGCCGACAGCACTTGCGATTCGATCGTCTTTCCGTCGTGCTGTCCCATGGGGAGCCTTCCTCGTCCGTGGGGAGCGCCATGGCCCGCGCCGTTCTGGAGCGGGCGCCTAGGTGGGCTGCCGGCAGCGCTCCAGCATGTCCTGGTAGACCTGGTAGGTGGCCCGTGCCACGATCGGCCAGTCGAAGCGCTCGCGCACGATGCGCTCTCCTTCTGCGCCCATTTCCGGCCAGCGGCTGCGCTGTTCGAGCAGCCACAGGAGCCCCTCGCGCAGCGCAGGGACATCTCCCGGCGGTACCAGCCGGCCGTTCCGGCCGTCGAACACCTTGTCCGGAATGCCACCGGCCGCCGTGGCGAGCACCGGCCTTCGGTGGACCATTCCCTCCAGGACCACAAGCGAACTGCCTTCGTACAGGGTCGGGTGGACCAGCAGGTCTGCAACCTCGTAGAGGTTGTGCAACTCGCGGTCGTCCAGGTGGCCGGCAAAGCAGGTCGCTGCGCCCAGCCCCTGTCGTCGGACCTGGGCCTCCAGAGCCGGCCGCTCCTTTCCCTCCCCCACGATCACCCAGCGCCAGCCTTCGGGAAGCCGGTCCCAGATCCCGGCCAGAGCTTCCGCCAGCAGGTGGAACCCTTTGTTGCGCTCCAGACGGCTGACGCTGAGGAGGACGAGCGGGGCACCTCCCAGCCCCAGACGTTGCCGCAGGGCGGATTGCAGCGCGGGGTCGAGCGGCGCGAGGCACTCCGAGACGTCGATCGCGCTGGGCAGGACGACGACCCGGCTCGGGTGCACGCCGAGGTACCGGGACACCTCGCCGCGGGTGCAGACGTCGGTTGCGATCACCCGGTCCGCACAGCGGGCGCCGTAGCTGTACAGGGAACGGAAGAAAAGGTAGGCCAGGCGCTTGGCCCGTGAGGGCGTCTTGTATTCCTCCATCCCGTGGGGGTTCATGATCATCGGGGCCGCCATGTACAGGGAACGGTCGTGGGCTCGCAGCCGACCGTAGCCGAAGGCGGCCAGCCCCTGGGCGTGCACCAGGTCCACCCGTCCCGCGCGCACCCAGGCCGCCGCCTGGCGGCCGATCTGCCACGAGTAGAGGGGATAGTTGATCTGGCGCCCCAGGATCGAGTTCGGGCGCAGCCAAGGGGAGGTGCGGTCGTAGCGCACCGGGTGAAGGAAGATGCGGGGGCCTAGGTCCATCGGTGTCCCTGGAGCGTTTTCCTGTACCCACAGGTGCACCTCGACCCCCAGCCTGGCCAGGTGTCGGGTCAGGTGGTAGACGTGGCGCTCCACGCCGCCGTAGCCGTGAAGCGGATAGACGGATCGTGCGAGCATCGCCACGCGCATGTCCCCTCCGACCGCGCCCGGTTTAGCGGGCAGGCAGGGTTGCTGCCGCAGCCGGGACGCCGGCGAGTGCCGCATAAAGGGCGAGGATACGGTCGGCGATGCGCGGCCAGGCATACTTCCGCGCCGTCTCGATGCCCTGGAGCCCCATCTGCCGCCGCAACTGGCAGTCCTCCACCAGCTGCAGGATCCGATAGGCCATCGCCACCGGGTCGCCCCGGGGTACCAGGAAACCGTTGACCCCGTCCTCGATGATCGTCGCGAGGCCACCGACCCGTGACGCGACAACCGGCGTCCCGCAGGCCAGCGATTCCAGCGCCACCATGCCGAACGACTCGTAATGCGAGGGCACAATGCAGACGTCGGCCGCGGAGTAGTAGTAGGGGAGCTCGTCCTGGTCTCGTCGTCCCAGGAAAATCGCGAAATCGGCCAGGCCTAAAGATTGTTTCAGCTGCTCTAAGCGGGCCATCTCCTGCCGCAGGGCCTCGTCGGTGCTCTCTGCATCGCCCCCGATCAGGGCCAGGCAGATGTGACAGGGCCAATCCTCCGGGAGGTCCCGCACGACGTAGGGCAGGGCGCGCAGCAGGTCCTCCACTCCTTTCAGGGGATCCATGCGGCCCACGTAGAGGAGCATATGGCTCTCCTCACAGGGCTGGCACGGCGAACCGACGTGGGCGCGTGCCTCCAGGACGGGAATCGGCCGGAAGCGTTCCAGGTTCACCCCGGGCGGGATCACGTGGATGCGCTCTGGGGGGGCGTTGTAGTAGGCGATCATCTGCTCCCGTTCGACCAGGGTCGCGGCAATGAGGGCGTCGGCGGAGTGGGCAATCTCGCGCTCCGCCTCGATGCGCCTGGGGTCTTCTGGGCGGCCGGCCGCCTCCTTCGCCGCTGCCAGGGTGTGGAACATATGGACGTTGGGCGTCTTCCAGCCGCTCCGCTGCAGTTCCTGCGCGACGAGCGCGGAAAGCCAGTAGTGGCTGTGGAGAAGGTCATACCGCACCCCTTCCTGCGCGGCGAAACGGCGGACGGCTGAGACGAACGCATTGGTGTAGCGCCAGAGCTCGTTTTTGTCCAGAGGAGCTTCCGGGCCCGCCGCAACGTGCACCACGCGGGCATTTTCCCCGAACCATCGGACGCGAGGCACGAACGGATCCTGCGAGCGCGTAAAGACGTCGACCGCGATTCCCCTCCTGCCCAGTTCGCGTGCCAGTTCGCGCACGTAGACGTTCATTCCGCCGGTGTCCTTGCCGCCCAGAGTGGCCAGGGGACAGGTGTGGACGCTGATCATCGCAACGCGCATCGCGACGTTTCCTCCTCGACCTTCAGGGATCCCGGAGGCCAAGAAAGGGCCGGCATCTGAGCTTCGGCCTCGCCCAGGGGCCGGGCGATGTACCAAGTGCTCTTCCAAGGGGACGCTGCCGGCCGGCCTCACCACCGCTCGTAATGGACGCGTGCCGGATCGTACTTGGTGTGGGGCGGTTTCTCTTCCGCCGGATATCCCACAGGCACCAGACAGAGGACGCGTACCTCCGAAGGGATCCCCAACTCGCCCCGCACGAACCGTTCCGCCTGCTCATCGGGGTACACGGCTACCCACACGGCTCCCAGGCCCAGGGAAGTTGCGGCAAGGAGCAGGTTTTCGGTCGCCGCGCTGCAATCCTCGACCCAGTGGCGCGAGCGCTCCGGGTACCCGCACACGACGAAAACCGCGCCCGCTTTGGCGCACATCCGGCTCCAGGGATGGGTCGCGGCCAGACGCTCCCGCCCTCGGCGGTCCTGTACGATGACGAACTCCCAGGGCTGGCGGTTTGAGGCGGACGGGGCCGCCATCGCCGCCTCCAGAAGCTCGCGGATCTGCCCTTCGGAGAGCGGCTGCCCGGTATACTTGCGGATGCTGCGGCGCCGTCGGATCCATTCGGTCATCGTTGCCTCCTGAGAACGTGTCACACTCGGGTGCTGAAGGTGAAAATCTGTCCACAGTATAGCACAGAGCAGGTTGCCCGACAAAGCCGGGTTTGCGTTCGCTTTTGGGCTAGTGTACAATCGCACCATCTGCTTCCCTTTGGGTCGGCGCAGAAAGGAGGCGGCCTTGCGCACTTCTCGCTTCTTCCTGTTGCTCGTCGTGTTCCTGTGCGGCATGACCTCGATGGCGATCGAGATGACGGCCTCCCGGCTGATCGGGACGTTTTTCGGCAGCCCGCTGCCGATCTGGGCGATCCTGATCGGTATGGTGATGATCTACCTGTCTGTGGGGTATGCGCTGGGGGGCCGCCTAGCGGATCGGCGGCCGCACGCCTCCTTTCTCTACGGCCTTGTGGGTGCGGCAGCCGCGGCGACAGGACTGATCCCACCCCTGTCGAGGCCCCTGCTCGGGTGGGCGCAGCAGGGGCTGGCGAACGTCGCCGCGGGGCTGTACATCGGGGCGCTCGTAGGGGTACTGGTCCTTTTCTCGGTCCCCATGGTGTTGCTGGGGTGTGTTTCGCCCTTTGCCATACGCCTGGAGATGATGGCGGTGGATCGGGCCGGCCGCACCTCCGGATCGATCTATGCTCTCTCCACAGTCGGAAGCATCCTGGGCACCCTCCTGCCCTCGTTCGTGACGATCCCCTTGTGGGGCGTCTCGCTCACCTTCTACGCTTTCTCGCTCCTGTTGCTCCTCGTGGCGCTGATCGGCGTCTCACGGTGGACGACACGGCTGGTGTTGCTGATCCTGCTGCTAGGGATCGCGGTGTTGGCAACGCTTTTCCTGGCCGGTGTCTGGCGGGGCTGGCGGGAACCGCCGCCGGGTGCCGCGCTGGTGGACGAGCGGGAGTCGGTCTACAACTACATCCAGGTGTACCGGGAGGGAGACCGCATCTACCTGGCGCTGAACGAAGGGCTGGCCGTCCATTCGTACTACTCCCTGACGTACGGCCGCACCGGAGACCCGTTCGACCTTCTTTCGTACGGCCCTTGGGATGTCTTCCTCATCGCGCCCTATTTCGCCCCGGATGTGCCGGAGGGGGGCTTTTCCTCGATGAGCCTCATCGGCTCGGTGGCGGGGACGATCCCGAAGCAGTACGGCGCCGTATTCGGGG
>JBMFPK010000059.1:0-10778 GCA_049969155.1 Chloroflexia bacterium
GTGGCAAACGCCCCGATGCTGTTCAGCCGGCCCATAAACCGGGGGGCCTCGTCCGTGTCGACCGCAAGCAGCACGGCCGCAGCATTGCTGGCCGAAAAGAAGTGGAAGCCAGTGCTCATGAGGAGTGTTGCCCCGATCAACGTCGGCATCCCGTGCACGGTCGCGGTCAGCCAGATGCCCAGGCCCATGAGGACCACCGAGAGGCCGGCGATGCGCGTTTCCGCCAGGAACAGGGCGATCAGGCTCACGACAAACCCGAGCAGGCCGGGGATCTCGCGGATCGACTGCACCAGGCCGATCTGGTCGGCACGGATATGCAACTCATCCACCGCAAAGTTGTTAAAGAGCGACTGCCAAGTGTTGAACCCCATCGTGAGGATGAAGTAGTTCAGGGCGATCATGAGCAGTGCGATGCGTCTGGAACGCAGCATAGGGGCTCCTTTTCCGGTTACTAGATCAGGGGGTCTTCTGCCTTTCCCAGCCTCTGCACCACGGCAAAGAGGCCACGCGTGCACGCGGCCAGACGAGCCAGGTCGATGGTCTCCGGTCGATCTCCCGGACGGTGGTAGTGAGGGTTGCGGAAGAAGGCGGTGTCCGTCACCATCACGGCCGGGTAGCCGTAGTGCCAGAAAGCGCTGTGGTCCGAGAACGCCACGCCGGGCAGGAGAGGGCTTGTGGCAAGCGTCTCCACCGGAAGTGTGCTACCGGTGCGGAACGCCTCCCCGACTTCCCGCACAAGGTACCGGGAACGCAAATTCCCTACCACGGCGACAAAGTTGCCGGTGGTGGGGTACCGATAGCGCATGGCGAAGAACGGAAAGCGCTGGCTCCCGGGTTGATCCCGGTAGTAGCCGAGCATCTCCAGGGCAAGCATTGCCACGACCGGTTCCCGGCGCTCCCGAAGGGCACGGGCGTACACGCGGCTTCCCTGATGTGGGGTGAGGAAAGCCGGCGGCTCCTCCAGGGTGAAGGCGACGAAGCGCACAGTCCGACGCAGCCGGAGAGGCCGCGCCAGGGCCGCCAGTTCCAGGAGGGCGGCAACGCCGCTCGCGTTATCGTCCGCCCCGGGGGTCGAAGGAACCGTGTCATAGTGCGCGCCCAGGATCACCGTTTCTCCGAGCCCTTCCCTTCCGGGGATCTCCGCAATCAGGTTGCATACCGGCCGTCCACGCCAACGGTACTCCTGCACCTGCACCGGGTAGCCAAGGTCGGTGAGCACTTGACGGATGTAGGCGGCTGCCCGGTCCAGCGCATCCCCATTCGCGGGCGAGCGTGGGCCGATCTCGCCCGCCAGTCGCCATATGTGCTCTTGCAGCCGCTCTTCCAGTGTCGCCATGGTTCAGCCGACCACCTGTTCGAACAGCCGGAGGAAATTCCCGCCCAGCACCTTCTCCGCCACCCGTGGCGGAATGCCCCGACGAAGCATCCCCTCTGTGAGCCGGGGGAGATAGCGGACGTCCGGGATGTCCTGGAACGCTTCCCCCGGGCTTCCGAAGCCGAACCCGTCAAAATCGCTCCCCAACCCAACATGGTCCTCTCCGGCCACGCGTAGGAGATGCTCCACGTGGTCGAGCAGTTGCTCCAGCGAAGCCTCCTTTCCGCCGACAAAGTCCGGCACGAAGGTGACGCAGACGACGCCGCCCTTCTCCGCGACCGCCTGCACCTGGTCATCGTTCAGGTTCCGGGGGTGGTCGAAAACGGCGCGCGCGTTCGAGTGCGAGGCGATCACAGGGGCCTGGCTTACCTCCAAGACGTCGCGCACCCCGGCCGGCGCAAGGTGCGAGATGTCGATCAGGATCCCCAGTCGGTTCATTTCCCGCACGGCCTCGACGCCCAGGTTCGTCAAGCCGCCGCCGCTCCGTGCCTCTCCCAGGCCGTCGGCGAGGGCGTTGCGTCGGTTCCAAGTGATCGTGACGAGCCGCACGCCGAGCCGGTAGTAGATCCGCAGGAGTGACAGGTCCCCCTCCAGTGCCTCACCGCCTTCCAGGCCAAGGATGGCTGCGATCTGGCCGTCCTCCTTGGCCTCACGGATGTCCTTTCCCCGTGTGGCCAAGCGCATCTGCGCCGCGTTTCGCTCCAGTTCGCGGTAGAAGAGATCGATCAGAGCGAGTGTCCGTCGCGCGGCTTGCATCGGGTAGTAGGGCGCTTCCACAAAGACGGCGAAAACCTGGGCGGTAACGCCGCCTTCCGTCAAACGGGGCAGGTCCACGTGGCCCAGCGCGCTCCGCTCCCCTAGGCTGCGTCCTGTGTGTTCCAAGGCGAGCAGGGTATCGCAGTGTGCATCGCACACAATGGCCCGCCGGTGCACCTCCAGGGCTTGCGCATGGACGTTTCCCATACGCTTCTCCTTTGTGTTGCCGGATCGGCCGAGTCTCCGCTAGCACGGCGTGAGCGCGTGGAGGACGTCTTCGACACTCCGGCCCGCCAAAATGTACTCGGGCACAGTGCGGACCATCGCGAGGGCCCGCTCCTGGCCCACATACGATGCAGCGCAGGCCAGTGCCGAAGAGAGACATGGCGCACGGGAGCCGGAAGCGGCGTGGGCATCCGTGGCGAGGCAATGCACGAGCCCGCGCCGCAGGAACAGCAGCACAGTGTTCCGAACGGTCGGCCCGAGCTCGCCCAGGAGGGATCCCGCGCTCACCTGGGCCAGGACGCCTCGCTGCAGCAGGGCCGCTAGCAGTTCCGGCCGCTCCTGAAAGTAGACATAACGTTCAACGTGCGCGAGGATTGGTCGCCACCCGGCCAGCTGGGTATGGAAGATCACCTGGTCGATGTACATCGCGTAGGCGAGAAAGGGAAGCTCGACCAAGACATAGGGCCCCCGGCCCAGCGGACGTGCGCGTCCGTCCCGCAGGCGCGAGGGGAGCGCCTCGTCCAGATCCACCTCCATCCCGGGGACAAGCGTGAGGTCGATGCCGGCTTCCCGGAGGCCCTTCTGCAATCGTTCCACCGCCGGCTCCAGTTCTTGTCCCCTGCGGTGCAGCTCCCAGTCGCGCGCATGCGGGGTGACAACGATCGTGCGGACGCCCTCTGCCCAGGCTGCACGTGCCAGCGCCAGGCTCTCTTCCATGGAGTTGGGGCCGTCGTCCACGCCCGGCAACAAGTGGCAGTGCAGGTCGATCACCGCACGTCCCCCTTGCTCCAGAGCGCGATCCCCAGCACGCGGTCGCGGAGCGGGCCCAGCCCCTCAAGGGTGCGTCGGACGTCGCGCACGCGCGTGCTGCCCGCCTGGGCGACCAGCAGGAGCGCGTCGGCGCGGGAGGCGACGAACAGGGCCGCCGGCTCTGCGGAGGGAGATGGCAGCCGCACAAAGCCACTCTCGGCCGCGCGAGCCAGGGCGGGCAGCGCGTTTCCAAGGCGTCGCAGGAGCGTCGACCTCTGGCTGGCCGGCAGATCCCGTCCCCAGGGCAGCAGGCAGAGCCCGGCCGGCCCCACGTCCACCGGCTTCAGGGAGAGCGCCTGCCCCTGCGCCAAGAGCTCGGACAGGCCTGGCGAGCCCGGGGCCCCGAACGCCTCGTGCACGCCGGGTGGGGCCGGATCGGCGTCGAGGAGCAGGGCCGTCGTTCCTCCCTGTGCAGCAGCTCGGCCCAGGCCGGCCAGGAAGCTCCCCGGGAGGGCACCCGTCGAGGCCGGCAGGGCCCCCAGTAGCCGCCAGTCGCCGGAGGCGTCCGGTGCCCTGGCGAAGCGCAGACGAGCATATAACCCCTGCCAGGCCGATTCAGCCTCTTCGTTCCACGGCACATCGGGACCCAAGACCGGCACCGCCGGCCAGACCGGCAGGCCCAGACGCTCGCTGTCCCGCCGTGCATCCCCGAGTCGGTCGTCCAGCTGCTCCCAGAGGAAGGCCAGAGGCACTCCAAGGACGAATCCCAAGATCGCTCCCGCTAGGGTGTTCACCTTGTAGCGCGGGGAAACCGGCGCCCCCGACCCCTCGGCAGGGGAAAGCAACTCGACGTAGAGCCGGCTTGTGCCCACGCTCGGGGCGTGGCTGTCTACCCATTCCTGAAGCCCTTCGAGAAGCCGGTCGGCAAAACGCGCAGCCTGTTGTGGATCGGGAGCGTCCACCTGGACCGCGATGCGTCCCTCTTCGGGTGCGAGCTGCACATGCAGGCGATTCCCCAGATCGTCTGGGAGCTCCGGGTCGTGCTTCGGGAGCGCGTACAGGACTGCGCGGAAGGTGCGCATGCGCGCTTCGAGGAACATGCTCAGCCCATAGTCCGCGCGGTTGGGGAGCACCACGGCTTCCGCATAGGCACGGTAGATGCGCGGTTGGGTGCAGCTGTAGCCGAAAGCTACCCCGGCTGCCACCAGGGTGACCAGCGCGACAATCCACCAGCGTCGGCGGAAGAATGACCAGACTTCGCCTACAGACATCGCGATCTCCTCGGCACAGGTCTATACCTGCGCGCCCGGCACGTCCTCCATCGCCGTCGAGACAAACACCGCAATCCGCTGTCGAAACACGCTCGTATCGAACTGTTCCGCATGTTGTCGGATGGCGGAGGGGTCGAAATCTTCCTCGCGGAAACCGGCCAGCACTTCGACCAGCGCCTCCGGCCGCTGGGGAGAAAAGAGGATTCCCGTGCGCCCGGGAACGACGGTTTCCAGAGCGCCGCCAGCCGCGTACGCGATGACCGGCCGGCCGCAGGCCATGGCCTCGATCGGGCCGATGCCCAGGTCCTCCTCGCTAGGGAAGAGGAAGGCCCGGCAGTCGAGGTAGAGCTCGCGCAGCTTTTCTTCGGACACGCGCCCCACGAACTTCACCGTGGGGCCGGCAAGCGCCTCCAGGCGCCTGCGGTCCCGCCCTTCGCCGAAGACAACGAGGGGCAGCCCTACTATGCTGCAGGCCTGTATGGCGACATCGAACCGCTTGTGGGGCACCAGCCGCCCTCCGGTCAAGAAGTACCGGCCGCGCCCTTTTGCCAGCGGAAACGATCCCACCGCGACCGGCGGGTGAATGACCGTGCTCTCGCGCCGGTAGAAACGGGCGATCCGTTGCGCCACAGTACGCGAGTTGGCGATAAAAGCATCCACCCGATCGTTCGTAGAGAGGTCCCAGACGCGCAGCCGGCTCAGCGCGGGCGCGAGCAGGATGCGCGCTGCCCGTCCCAGGCGTTCGCGCTCCAAGTAGGTGGCCGGGGTCCACAGAAAGCGCGCCGGATTGTGGCAGTAGCAGATGTGGCGCGCGCCTGGGGCCGGGATGACCCCCTTAGCAAAGGCGCTGCTCGAGCTCAGGATCAGGTCGTAGCCGCGCAGGTCGAAAGATTCGAAGGCAAGCGGATACCACAGGAGGTAGAGCCGGAAGAAGCGTTTCCAGGCCGGAAAGCGCTGGAGGAACGAGGTGCGGATCTCCCAGCGCCTCCAGGTGGGGGGAGCCGTGCGGGGATCGTGGAAAGGCAGGTAGACGGGAGCCTGCGGATACAGGTCGTGCAGGGCCTCCAGGACGCGCTCGGCTCCTCCGTACTGGCAGAAAAAGTCGTGCACGAGTGCAATGCGCAACAGCAGCTCCTTCTTGGGCGGGCTGGCTTGCGCCTATTATATACCCGCTCCCGGAGAACCACCAAACGAACGCGCCTGGTTTGCGCTCCGGCTGGGGGTGTAGTAGAATAGCCTCGGATCGCGATCTGAGAACGGGCGGAGGCAGGGCCGCGATGGGTGGGCAGGTGCTCTACCGCAAGTGGCGTCCCCAGCGCTTCGAAGAGGTCATCGGGCAGGAGCACGTGACGCGGACGTTGCAGCGTGCGCTGATCGCCGGCCGGATCGCCCACGCTTACCTCTTTGCCGGACCTCGCGGTACCGGCAAGACCACCACCGCCCGTATCCTGGCCAAGGCCGTGAACTGCACGGGGGAACCCGGACCGGCCGGCCGCCCCTGCAACATCTGTCCCGCCTGTCGGGCCATCAACGAGGGCCGGGCGGTCGATCTGATCGAGATCGATGCCGCATCGAACCGCGGCATCGACGAGATCCGCGACCTCCGGGAGCGGGTTCGCTTTGCGCCGAGCGAATTCCGCTACAAAGTCTACATCGTGGACGAGGTCCACATGCTGACCCCGGAGGCGTTCAACGCGCTCCTGAAGACGCTCGAGGAACCTCCCGAGCACGTGATCTTTATCCTGGCGACCACCGAACCCCAGCGCATCCCACCGACGGTCCTTTCTCGCTGCCAGCGCTTCGACTTCCGACGGGTGCGCGTGGCGGATGTGGTGCGGCGGCTGGAGGCGATCGCCCGGGCGGAAGGGCTGGATGTGACCCCGGAAGCCCTGGAGCTCATCGCGCGTAGCGCCACCGGCAGCGTGCGCGACGCCGAGAGCCTTCTCGATCAGTTGCTCGTCTACGGACGGGAAGGCAAACTGGACGTGGCCGAGATTCAGGCCGTGTTGGGGGTGCGCGGGAGCGAGCAGGTTGCCCGCTTTGTGGATGCGCTCATCGCGCGGGATCTGCCCCTCAGCCTCCGGTTCATCCAGCAGCTCGCCGACGATGGGGTCGATCTGCGACAGTTCAACCGCGAGCTGGTCGGGTACTTGCGGGACCTCCTCTTCCTGGCGGCGACCCAGGGCGCAGCAGAGCATCTCGATGTCACCGCCGAGGTGCTGGAGCGGATGCGGGCGCAGGTACAGCGCACGACGGCAGCGGAGCTCACCGCCTGGGTGCGGCGGTTCAGCCAGCTGGATGCCGAACTGCGGGCGGGCTGGTACGGGCAGCTGCCGATCGAGCTGGCCGTTGTGGAATCGGTGCTCCCGGTTCCCGCGCAGACACCTGCGGTGGAGGAGACCACCCGTCCCGCGTCCGGTGCCGTTTCCTCCACACGGACGACCACGCCGCAGCGCGCGATGACACGCCCGGCGGTTTCGGCGCCCCGCGAAGCCCCATCCGTCGGAAGCGAGGTGGCAAGCCGGCCTGCCCCCGAGCCTCCACCACCTCCTTCGGACACGGTGGACCTGGCGTATGTGCGCTCGATCTGGCCGCAGGTGGTGGAGGGCGTACGGCCCCGCAATCCTTCCGTGCAGGCGCTCCTGCATGCTTCAGCGTGCCAGCCGATCGCCGTGGAAGGCCGCGTCGTGGTGCTCGGGTTCCGCTACGCCTTCCATAAGGGAAAAGTGGAAGAGGTGCAGAACCGACGCCTCGTGGAGGAGGTGCTGAGCCGCGTGTTGCAGGGGAACTATGGCATTCGTTGCGTGCTGCAAGAGGGGGATCCCGCGGCGAACCGGCGCCGGCAGGCGGCCGACCGTCTGCAGGCCCAGCGGGATCCGAGGGTGCAAGCGGCTGCGAATATCTTCAACGCGCGGATCGTGGACGTCCAGCCGACAGAGGAAGAGGAACCGTCTGGAGGGTAACGTGTCGATCAACCCGAAGGCTGTGCGCCAGCAGATGCAACGCATGCAGGAACAGCTGCGCCGCATCCAGGAGGAACTTGCGGAAAAGACGGTGGAGGTGAGTGTGGGGGGCGGCGCGGTGCGCGTGGTGATGGACGGTCACCAGCAGTTGCGCGAGATCTCGATCGCGCCTGAGGTGGTCGACCCTGGCGATCTCGCCATGCTCCAGGATCTGATCGTGGCCGCGGTGAACCAGGCGGTGGAACGGTCTAGGGAGATGGCGGAGCAGAGCATGGGAGCGCTCTTCGGGGGGCTGGGACTACCGGGGCTGCTGTGAGCGGAAGCTCGTCGTACGTTTCTGTGGCCGGAGAGAGCGGCCCGGGCCGTCCGTTGTCGGGTTGAGGATCCGGGCTTGTGGATCTCCCAGGACGCCTCCTGGCAAGAGGGGTGGAGAGGAACCTTGAGGTCCGAACTGGGACGCTATCTTCCGGGGCCAGTGGCCCACCTGGTCGATGAACTCGTGAAGTTGCCAGGCATCGGTCCCAAGAGCGCATCGCGTCTGGCATACTACCTTCTGCGTGTTCCTGAGGAAGAGAGCCGCGCACTGGCGGAGGCCATCCTGGCGATGAGGCAGCGCATCTCCTACTGCTCCCGCTGCTTCAACCTCACGGAAACCGATCCATGCCGGATCTGTTCCGACGAGACGCGCGACCGCACGCGCATCTGCGTCGTGGAACAGCCGCTCGACGTGGTGGCGATCGAACGCACGGGCCGCTACACCGGTCTGTATCACGTCCTCCACGGTTCCATTTCGCCTGTGGAAGGTATCGGTCCGGAGGACCTGCGGGTCCGGGAACTGCTGACGCGCGTGCGCATCCAGCCCATAGAAGAGGTCATCCTGGCCACGAACCCCAGCTTGGAAGGGGATGCGACGGCGATGTACCTCGCTCAGCAGTTGATCCCTATGGGCGTACGGGTGACCCGTTTGGCGCACGGCCTGCCGATGGGAGGAGAATTGGAATACGCAGATGAGATCACCCTGAGCCGGGCGCTCGAGGGCCGCCGGGAGATGTGAGGCCCGCCGACCCCCACCAGTGAGGAGAGCCGGTATGGACGAGATCACAGAAGCCTTGAGCTCCCTGATGGAGCAGATTCCCACGGCGAGGATGGCCGCCCTGCTGGGGATGGACGGTATCGGGGTGCAGGTCGTGATGGGAGAGCCGTGGTCCGAAGCCGAGGCGGCGCTCCTGGAAGTGGAGCTGGCCACGCTGGCGGAGGCAGTTCAGCGCGCGTGCGATCGGCTGGGAGCCGGCACGGCGCGGGAGTTCTTCCTGGAAACGGCTCGGGCGACTTTCCTCGGCACGATGCTGGACCGCGGCTATTTTCTGGTCCTCGGGCTGGAGGGGGCTGCGGACCTGCCCCAAGCGCGCGCGATGCTTGCCCAGGCTCGATCGAAGATCGGGGTGTGACGCCGTTTGGGTTCGCTCCTGCTGGGCGCGCCCGTCGCGGGCCTGGCAGGCGTTCGGTTGCGTTCGGGAATCGTCGTATGGGCGAGTGGCTGGAGATCAGCGTCCAGGTGGAGCGGGCGGCCGTCGAAGAGGTCAGTGACCTGTTCTCCCGCTACGGTTATCAGGAAGGGGTCGTGCTGGAGGAGGCGAGCCGGCCGGCCGCCAACGGCATCTCCCTGGAGCCGATCCCAGATGGGCCGGTCTGGGTGCGCACCTACCTCCCCGCAAACGCGGACGCCCGGGCAACTGTGGAAACGCTGCGCACATGCCTATTGCTCCTGGGGCATCTAGCCGAGATCGGGCCGCTGCAGGTGCGCGTGGTCCAGGAAAAGGAGTGGGCGGAGGCCTGGAAAGCCGGCCTCGGCCCGATGCACATCGGCCGGCACCTCGTTGTGGTGCCGTCCTGGCAGCGCTACTGCGCGCACCGCGGTGATGTGTACCTGCGGATCGACCCCGGCATGGCGTTCGGCACGGGGCTTCATCCGACGACGCGCCTGTGCCTCCTCGCGCTGGAGCGGCTCGTCCGGCCCGGGATGCGTGTCCTGGACCTCGGGACCGGTTCGGGGATTCTGGCCATTGCGGCGGCGCGCCTCGGGAGCACGTGGGTGCTCGCGCTGGACATCGATCCGGTGGCCGTGTCGGCCGCTGTCCGAAATGTGCGCCGCAATCGGGTAGCCGATCGGGTGCAGGTCCGGCAGGGAAGCCTTGAACCGGGGATGGGCCCTTTTGCCCTCATCACAGCAAATCTGTTGGCGCGCTCGCTTTCGGAACTGGCCGACCGCCTGGCGAACGCGCTGGTATCCGGGGGATACCTGATCGGCTCGGGTATCCTCCGGGAGCAGGGCGAGATGGTGGAAGCGGCATGGCGTGCGGCTGGGCTGGAAGTGGTCGAGCGGCAGGCCGAGGAGGACTGGCTGGCCCTGGTGGCAAAAAGGTAGGCGGCGATGCACCGCTTCTTCCTGCCTGCGGGATCGTTCGGCGAGGAACGCATAACCGTCGAGGAACCGGAGGTGATCCATCGCATCGCGGATGTGCTGCGCCTGCGTGCGGGGGATCGGGTGATCTGTCTGGACAACTCGGGTTGGGAGTTTCAGGTCGTGCTGGAGGAGGTGGGGCCCCGGTGCGTGACGGGCTGGATCGAGAAGAAGTGCTTGTCCACCTCCGAACCTCCGGTGAAGGTGGCCCTGTACCAGGCCGTGCTGAAAGGGGAACGGTTCGAGTGGGCCCTGCAGAAAGGGACCGAGGTCGGCGTGAGCGAGTTTGTGCCCTTGTTGACGGAGCGCTGCATCGTGCAGGATGCTTCGCAACTCTCTCGCAGGAAGCTGCAGCGCTGGCAGAAGATCCTCCAGGCGGCCGCGGAGCAATCCGGACGTGGCAGGATACCAACCCTCCAGCCGTTGATGCTGCTGCCTGCGGCCTGTGAGCGCATCCAGCTCGTCCGGGGCCTGGGGCTGATCCCCTGGGAGGCGGAGACGCGGCCCTTGCGGCAGGTTCTGGAAGAAACGGGTTCGGATCGCCCGTTCAACGTCTCGCTTCTGATCGGGCCTGAGGGAGGGTTCTCGACCGCCGAAGTGGAGCTGGCGCGCGGTTACGGCATCCAGCCGGTGTCCCTGGGACCCCGCATCCTGCGCGCGGAAACGGCGGGAGTGGTCGCGGCGGTGCTGGTGCTGTACCACTACGGGGCCCTGGAGCGCTGAGGCGCTTCTCATCGAGGAGAGCGATCGCCGTGATGGAACCTTCAGCCAAACCATGTCAGCCGCACGAAGCGGGCGATTCCGGCCCTGCGACATCCCTTGCTTCCAACATCCACGTCCAGACGCTTGCCTCTTTCCTCGGTGGGATCTACCGCGGCGCGCTGGCGCCTGTGTGGCAGCCGTTCGTCCTCTCTTTGGGGGCTTCGATGCGGCTGCTAGGCCTTCTGGAGAGCCTCGGTGGATGGAGCGGGATCGTT
>JBMFPK010000060.1:0-10768 GCA_049969155.1 Chloroflexia bacterium
CTGCCGGGCAATCGGGCGGAAGCGGCTCGTACCCCGCGGTGGTGGTGATAAAGAGCATGGCGAAAAAGTTGTTGCCCGCCTTGACGCTGGTGCTACGGTTATGGGTGGTGAACTCGATCGTGACCGGCTGGTTCAGCGGGATCACGTCGGGGCAGCTAGGGCAGCCGGTGATCGTAAGCCTGTCGGCTACCAGGTCCGGCGGCGCAAGAACCGTCAGCCGCACGGCGTTCAGGTAGGGCGTCTGCGTCAGGACGGTGGTGGAGAAGTAGGCGCGGTACTGGAAGTAGTTACAGGTGATCGAGATGGGGACAGTTGTGGTGACGGTACCAGGGCCGCGGGAAGGAAGGGGGGCGCTCCAGGGGCTCCACACGCCCGCCTGGTTGTAGCGGTAGGAGAGGGTGATCGTCATCGCCTGGGAATCGGCGATCGTCGTGTTCCAGGCCAACTTCACCAGTTGAGCTGCGGTACCTCCGTACTGGGTCACGTCCAAGATGCGCGAGGTAAAGACTCCCTGGGGGGCATAGATGGTGGATGTAGTCTCGGGGGTAGCCGTCAGGGGGGGCAGGGCAGAAGCAGCCCCCGGGCCTCCGCCGGTGTAAGGGGAGGCCACGACAACCTGGCTCAAGCAGGCACCCGTATAACCGGTCGCGCCGCCGATGGCGTAGAGCCAGCCGTCCTTATCCTGGACGACGGAGTGCCAGTAGCGCGCCTGGGGCATCCCGATGGTGTAGAGCCACTCCCCGGTCTGGCCGGTTTCGTGGTCGACCAGCGCGGCGAGCACGTCGCCGGTCGGCGTGCTGAAGTTGTTCCAAGCCCCGGCGATGGTGAGCAGGAGCCCCGACTGGTATGCAGCTCCCTCGCCGGCGAACAGGTTCTGCGGGAGGATCTCCGGGTAGACGAGGGTCCAGGCAGTGATATCGCCGGTGGCAGAATCGGGCTCGCCGAAGAAAATATAGGGAGAGAAGGTCGTGGCGAGGACGCCGCTTGCCCCGCCGATCACATAGATGCGCCCGCGCTCCACAGCGACGGCGGACTCGTAGTAGTGGGGCTTCCCGCCGATGGTGACCGGGAGGTTCGCCGTCGTCTGGGACCAGGAGGAGATCGTCCCGTCGGGGTTCGGACGCGCGTAGTAGACGAACTGGCTGGATTGGCCGTTCTGCTGGAGGCCGCCGATGACGTAGATGCGTCCGTTCCAGACCACAGATTCCATCCCGAACAGCGGCTGCGGGAGGGGGGTTGTGGGCTGCCAGGAGCCCAGGGAGCCATCGGACTGGATAGGTGCAAAGAGCACGGTGTCGTAGATCGAGCTTTGGGCTCCGTCTTCCTCTTCCCCACCGAGGACATAGAGGTAGGCCACTTCCCCTCCACCGGGCTGCGTGAGGGTCATGGCCACGGCCTCATGGAAACGGACACCGTCCGGGTAGACGGAGGTGGGCAAAGGGGTGGTGAGCTGCCAGTCGGCCAGCTCGTGGGTGACGGAGTGGACGGAGGTGTAAAAGACCTCGTTGCGCGCATCGCTGCAAGGGACCTGGGTGGTGCCGTAGCCGCCGGTCACGTAGATGTGCCCGTTCAGGTAGGCTGCGGCGAGCCCGGCACGCGGAGGAAGGCCGGTACTGTTGCCGGGCTCCCAGGGATGGGCCAGCCCGATGGGCAGCAATTGCACCTCGCCGTCGTCCAGCCAGGAGAGAGCGGTGTGGTACAAGTATCCGGCGTTAAAGTCGTCGATGGTGGAGTCGATGTAGTAGAGCTCGAGGGCACGGGCCGGCCGCAGGAGCCAGAAGCAGAAGGCCGCTACGGCCAGCGCGGGAACGATCAGAAGGAACAAGAGCCGTTTTCGACGCCTGGCCACTTTTGCACCTCCCGGCACCCCCGGATGCGCTGGAGCCAAGGTGGCAGCTGAGGGTCACAGGTGGATTATAGCACAATCCCGCCCCTCGGCAACCCGCCTGGCGAACGACCGCGGAACGTGGTATAATACATCCATCCAGGACCTGAGGGAGGCCCAGAGGAGGTTGCCCGATGAAAAGTCATCCCACGGCCGCCCGCCGGTTGGGAATCCTTGCCGCCCTGATGGTCATCGTCTTCCTGTTTCCCCCTTACACCTACTCCGGCGGTGAGATCGACCTCCGCCAGTGCATTTCCAAACTGGACGGGATCGCTGTTGGCGAAACCGTCACCTTCGGGACATGCTCCCTCCCGGTGCCCGGCGTGGTAGTCCGCTGGGACTTTGGAGACGGCAGCCCGCAGGAAGAGGGATGGCCTGTGGTCCACGCCTACCAGGCCCCCGGCCTCTACACGGTGAGCGCCGTCGCTACCTACCGCACCGGCGGCACCCCGATCCCGACGATCCCTACCCAGCTCCGGGTCGTCGCGGCCGGCACGAACCGGCCGCCGCACGCGGAGGCCAGCGCTTCGCCCGCACAGGTGCTCGCCGGCCTCCCCGTCACCTTCGACGCCCAGGCGAGCAGCGACGCCGACGGGCGGATCGTCCGCTACTTCTGGGACTTTCGCGACGGCACCAAGACGATCACCACGAGCGCCGTGATCCAGCACACCTTCGCGCGGGCCGGCACCTATCCCGTCCTCCTCACGGTCACGGACGACGGCGAGGCCGATGCCTCCACGGTCGTACCGGTCGAGGTCAGCGCCCTCCCGAGCAAGGTCGTCTCGGGGCCGGAACGCGCGATGCCGGCAGTCCCCGAGGGGGCTTCCCGCCCCCTCCTGCCGGCGCTCATCGTGGTCGACATGGGCGTCTACGACGCCGGCCGGTTCCCGCCCCGCTACGAGTATATGCTTACCCTTGCCCCTCCCTTCCGCCTCGTGGCCACGAGCAACCGCGATTGGCTTGCGCCGATGCCGGCCGATTACGAACTCCTGAGCGGCAACCCCATCCAGGTCACCGAGTACATCTCGGTGAGCAACACGAGCGCCTTGCCTCGGGCTCACACGAGCTGGGGACAGGTCACCGTCGCAGTCAACGGATGGATCATGGAACTCCCGGTGGCCATCAGCGTGCGTGGCGAACGGGACATCTCCGCGGAGGTGTGGCCGCTGTACCAGGAACTCTTGGACTACCTGACGGCACAGGGACAGCGCACTGCGCTCGTCTACTCGCCCCGTTTCGCAAACGGAGCCGACGTCGCGCTGGGGTTCATCGCCGAGTACCTCCTCGAGGACGGCTACGGCGGAAAGATGCCCCGTCAGGAGTTCGTGGTCAAACTGGCCGAGCTCCTGATGGATCGGGATGTGAACGGTGACCAGATCGTCGGCTTTACCGATCCGGACTTTGGATTGGGGGTCAAGCGGTGGTTCTGAAGGGTGGGCAGTTCGCTCGAGAACGATCAAGGAGGGGTCGATGCGCCGCACCTTCTTCTGGCTCGCTCTGGCCGGATGCCTGCTGGCTCTCCTGGCAGGCTGTGGGAAACCGTCCCTGGGCCCTCGGGAAACGGCCGAGGCTTTCCTTCGCGCGATGGAAGGACGCGACTTTGTCGCGGCCTACAACCTCCTGAGCGCCGATTCGCAGGCCACAGTGACCGCCGAAGAGTTCAAAGCGATGCTGGAAAAGGCCTGGAGCGATGCGGGCATCGCCGGATTCCACGTCGAATCGGTCCAGGCTGAGGTGCTCTCGGCCACGGGCACACGCGCCTCGGTCCCTTACTCCGCGACGCTCACCAAGACCAGCGGCGAGTCGGCGGTCGTCTACAATGCCCTCAGCCTGGTGCGACAGGACGAGCAATGGCGGGTCATCTGGCCCCCGGTGCGCTGAGAGGAACGCAGTCGAGGTAAGGGGGATGGACCCGGAGAAGCGGTTACCCCGTCCCCTTCGCGGGCGGGAAGGGGACGGGGTATCTTTGTGAGAGCGCAAAGCACCGGAGGATCGTATGGGCCGGCGGATCCTGTGGGCCGTGACAGCCCTGTTGTTGCTGGGCGTGGCCGTGCTGGCGGGGTGGCGCCTCGCAAGACAGCCCACCTCGCCCCCGCTCTATGCCAGCGGCAATCTGCTCGTGAACCCGGGCTTTCAGGAGGACGCAGACGGAGACCGACGGCCGGACGGTTGGGATACGGGGCCGGCCGCCGAGCTCAGCGATTGGACGATCGTGCCGGAGCCCGGAGGGCATTCCCTACGCCTGACGGGAAGTGCCTCCTACGTCCGCAGCGCGCCCATCGCCGTCCGACCGGGCAAGCGATATACCCTTTCCCTGCAGGCCCTTGCCGACGCCTCCACCCCCGCGCGGCTCCAGGCCGTCTTCCTATGGGAGGATACGCGCCGCGAGGTGTACGCGCGGGCCACGAGCCCGTGGCTGTCCGTCCCCGCCCGACGCTGGCACCTCCTTTCCTTCGCCGCCGAGGCCCCCCAGGACGCCGCAGGCCTGACCGTGCTCCTCCGGCCGGCCGGCGATGACCCCGTCTACCTGGACGATCTGCGTCTCTGTGAATCTGGCGTGCGCCTGGAGCCGTTTCCCGATTACACCCGGGCGGCGCTGGCCTTCACGGTCGATTGGGAAACCGCGATGGGCGGGCTCATCCATTCGCGCAGCGACGACGGCTACAATCCGGCCACGGCCGAGGCACGGGGCTTGGCGATGCGCCGGGGAACCGAGAACCTCCTGAGCCTGTTCGAGCGCTTCGGGATCCGCGGCACTTGGTATGCGGCAGGATACGCCCTCCTTCCGGGCAACACGGCCAGGGACGATTTCGGCCACCCACTCTATACCTGGGCCTCGCGGGCCAACGGCTGGCGGGACGACCGCTGGGTCACGACCTCCTGGTTTGCCGACGACCCATACGGCACCGCCGAAACCCACCCCGCTTGGTACTTCGGGGACCTCGTCCCCCGGCTCCTCGCCGCCCACCAGGAGATCGCCAGCCATACGTTCGGGCATCTCTATCTGGGCCTTGCATCGCCCGAGGAGCTGCGCGCCGACCTGCACCGGTGGAATTCCGCGGCACAGGCGGTGGGCGTGCCTCTCGCACGGTCGCTCGCCTTCCCCTGGGGTGCCAGCCTGGGGATGCCCGACGCGAGTTACGATGTGCTAAAGACGCTGGGGTACATCGCCGTCACGCGCACCTACCACGAACCCCGGGGACGGTCCCAGTACTGGATCCTGCCACCGGATGACCTGTTCCACATGCGCACCGTCCCCGGCCACCCGGACCTTTGGGCCTTCCCGGACCACTATTTCCCCGGCGACCCGCAGGAGTTGCCGAAGGCCCAGGCGGTCATCGACCGCGTGCTGCTGTTGCGTGGGGTGACCAGCCTCTGGGCACACAGCGAGGAGGTCGCGTCCCCCGAGCAGGAAGCCGCCTGGGAAGAGCTCCTGGCCTATGCGGCCGACCGGCGGGCGGCCGGCCTCTGGATCGCCCCGCTGACGGAAATCGTGCGCTTCCACAACGCGCTATCGCGGGTCGACCTCCAGGAGCGAGAACGCCCGGGCTACCTGGAAGTGCAGGTGCACAACGGCAGCAAGGAGACGCTCTCCGGCCTCACGTTGACCTTTCCGGCTCCCGTTCGCCGGGCCACGCTCGATGGAGCTTCCTACGGCGACTTTCGCCGGGACCAGCTCCGCTTACCGGAACTGCGCACAGGGGCGACCGTGCGGCTGAAGGTGTGGCTGGAAGGCTGGGAGGGCGGAAAGTGAGCGTGCTGCCGGCCCTCATCGGGTTCCCTCTTGTCCTTGTGATCCCAGGATGGACCACCCTTTCGGCGCTCGCCCCTCTGCGGCGGCTCGACCTGCTGGAGCGCGTTTACCTCGTGCTCGTCTGCAGTGCAGCGGTGAGCGGCTGGCTCGGATTGCTGCTCGCGCAGCTCGGGCGCTTTTCCCTCGCCCGGCTACTCGCCCTGCTCCTGGCCTATTCGCTTGGCATGGCCGGCGTGGCCCGGCTCCGCAAGCGGCCCCTCCTTCGGTGGCCGGGGGGGATCGCGCTGCCCGGGCGAGAAGGTGCGGTGGCCGGTGTGATCACGCTCCTCTTTGTGGGGCTCGCCTTCCGGCCCTTCGAGCTCGTGCTGGGACCGCGGGATGCTGCTGTCTACCCGGCCACCGGGGCACAGATTGCCCACCACGGCGGCATCGTCATCCGCGACCCGCTCATTGCCGACCTCTCCCGCTTCGAGGTGGGTGAACAATGGGGCGGAAGGCGCCTGGATGTGGGGACGAAAGCGATCTACCTGCGGGACCTGCTGGACGTGCGGGAACGGGAAGGGCTCTACACCCACTTTTTTCTGCCCCAACATCCGGGACGCTTCTTCTACCCCTACGCGCGCATGCCAGGGCTCTTTGTCGCCAACTTGAAGCAGGGAACGGTCGTACCGCAGTTCTACCACCTGTACCCGACGTGGCTGGCAATCGGCTTCTCCCTGCTCGGGCTGCGCTCTGGGCTGCTCATGACCCCGTATCTTGCGCTCCTCGGGGGTTTTGGCATCTACCTGACCGCGCGGCGGCTCTTCGGCCGGTGGATCGGGCTTGCGGGATACCTTCTGCTTTCCCTGAACGGGCTCCAGGTCTGGTTTGCGCGCTACTCGGTGTCCGAGGGAGCCACACAATTCCTCTTCTTCCTGGCCGCCTGGGCGCTCCTGCGGCTGGAGGAAGAGGAGGAGCCGTTCTGGGGCCTGCTTGCGGGCGCGGCCTTCGGGTGGATCGGCCTGGTGCGGGTCGACTTTTTCTTCGCGTGGCTGCTCCTCCTGCCCTTCCTCGTCTACCGGTGGGTCACGCACCGCTTCACGCGCGCCTTCAGGGTCCTTCTTGCGGCGCTCGGCGTGCTAGCCGTGCACACGTTTGCCCAGATGCTCACCCTCACGTGGGGCTACACGCTGAACTCGTACTACCACCGCATCCAGGACTGGTTCACCCTTTCCTGGCTTGTGCAACCGTTCCTCACCCCGGTGCTGCGCGAGTACTTCCATGGACGCACGCCGGTCATGCAGCAGCCGTGGAGGCTCACCTACGAGCTGGGCCTTCCGCTGCTCGCACTGGCGGGACTGATCGCGCTGCGGCGCGCCGATGCCTGCCGCGCGCGGATCGGTTCCTGGCTCCGGCGCCATCGCCGTCGCCTGCTCGCATGCGGCGCGGCGGTGTTGCTCCTGCTCGCTGCCTATGCCTACCTGGTCCGGCCCGGGATCCTGACATCGGAGGTGCTCCGGCACCCGCTGCGCAACCGACTCGTCTTGGAAGGGTACATCGGGGCACCGGTGCCGGAAGGTGCCCAGGCGAACCTGGTGCGGCTCGGATGGTACCTTTCGCCGCTGGGGATCGCGCTGGGGCTCGCCGGCGCGGCGGTATGGATCTTGCGGGCGGAACGCCGCAGCGCCTTCTTCCTCCTTTCCGGCCTCTTCTACCTGGCCTTTTTCACCTACGAACTGTACGGAGAGGAGCACCACGTCTACATCATGCGGCGCTACGTCCCGGTGGTCCTCCCCTTCCTGAGTGTGGCGATAGCGCTGGTGCTGGGAGAACTGGCGCGGCTCCGCCGAGGGGGCCGCCTGGCGGGCGGCATTCTAGGGGCGGCAATGGTCATATACCTGGCCTACACCGGACTCCCCTTCTACCGCCACCAGGAGTACCAGGGCGCGCTGAAGCAATTGGAGGCGCTCGCTGCGCGCTTCCGACCGGACGACGTGTTGCTCCTCATCGACGATGCCCGGGATACCCCGTTCACGGTCGCGACCCCGATGCAGTACCTCTTCGAGCGCCCGTCGCTCGTCATCGTGCGCGAGCGGCCGAACGGCGCGCTGGTGGAAGCGCAGATCCGGCGCTGGTGGGCTGAGGGGCGGCGCGTTTTCCTGCTTGTCGGAAACGACGGCGGCCGACTCTTCCTCCCCCATATGCGGTTGCAGGAACAGGGGCGCTTCGAGCTCGTGGTACCCGAGTTCGAGCAGCTGCGCCGGCAAAAGCCGCACAACGCCTACCTCCTCCGCCTTCCCTTCGGCATCTACGAGCCGCAGGAGTGGTCCGCAACAGGCAGTCCGTTGGGAGAGATCCCCCTGGAGATCGACCTGGGAAACGGCGGCTACATCCACCAGGTCCTGGGCTTTCACCAGGACGAGCTCGCGCCGGACGGCACCACCTTCTGCTGGACCAAGGGGGAAGGGATCCTCCGGTTGCCCTGGCCCGAAGGGGATGCGACCGTGACGGTGACCCTGAGGCTGGCCGGAGGCCAGCGTCCGGAGGCACTCGGTCCGGTTCAGGTGAGCGTTTTCCTCGAGGAAACGCCTGTGGGGACCTGGACGCTCGGGGAAGAGTTCGCTACCTATACCTTTGCCCTCCCGGCTTGGGTCGTCCCCCGCAGGGAAGGGGGAACGGTACTCCTGCACGTTGTCTCCCCAGCCTGGCGCCAGGTGGACTATGGGCTGGGCGGAGACACGCGGCTGCTCGGGGTACAGGTGGACCGAGTATCTCTGGAGATCACCCGACCCTAGCAGGGGGTGGCGCGATCAGGTCCCGCGGGCATAGACCGGGGGGACGGAAGCCAGCTCGATGCCCGGCAGCTCGCGCGGGGGCTGGTAGGGGAAGGAGATGATCGCAACCGTCCAATCGCCGTCGCGGCGGAGGGTGAAGCTGCCTCCCAGGTCGCGGGTGACCAGGGCGCGCACGATCTGCAACCCTAGCCCGCCCTCGCTGCCGTTCCCGGGCGCCGGACCTTCGCCGTTGTCCCGCACCTGCACAACGACCTGCTCTTCGGCCAGATAGGCATCCACGAGCACCATCCCCTGCTCCCGGTTGGCCAGGCCGTGGGAAATCGCGTTGGACAACAGTTCGTTGATCAGCAGCGCGAGAAGGGTCGCCTCGCGCGAGGCAATGGGCAAAGGTTGCTCGGGGACGATCTGGCAGTGCAGCTTGAGCCCAGGGCGCGAGAGGTGGGCGCTGGCGATCTCCAACACCTTCTGGGCCACCGCCTGGACCGTGGTGACCCCCAGCGTCTCCTGGCAAAGCAGGTCGTGCACGGCGGCAATGCTCTGGATCCGGGACGCGCTCTCCTCGAGGTACCGGACGACCTGGGGATCCTGTACCCGGCGCATCTGCATGTTCAGGAGGGAAGCCACCGCCTGGAGGTTGTTGCGCACGCGGTGGTGCATTTCCTGAAGCAACGTGGATTTCAGTTCCAGGGAACGGCGCAATTCGCTGTAGAGGCGCGCATTTTCGATCGCCAGGGCAGCCTGGTCGGCAAAGACGGCCAGAAAGTCCATCTCCTCGGGCACGAACCCCTGAGGGCGTTCAGTATGGAGGCAGATGGTGCCGAGCGGGCCCTCTTTGCCCCTCAGGGGGAGGCATAGGAGGGACCCGAAGCCGAACTCGCGGGCCAGTTTTCCCTGCTCCGCCTGGTCGTCGGCGCGCACCGCGATTGGCCGGCCGGTAGCCGCCATCTGTTGGTACACGGTCCCCGGGCGGAGCCACCGCTGGAGGCGAGAGGCCGCCTCGGCATCGAGACCCCAGGAAGCCACGACTTCCGGTTCCCGCCGCAGAGGGCTCCACTCGACGATCGCCGCCATATCCGCGCGGCCCAGTTTCGCCGCCTGCTCCGCGATGAGCCCGAGCGTCTTGTCCAGGTCCAGGGTGCTGACGACCATGGCGGAGACCCGCTGGAGCGTGGTCAGTTCGTCCACCTTGCGGCGCAGCTGTTGGTCGGTCGCCTGGTAGAGGCGCGCGTTCTCGAGGGCGATGGCCATTTCGCCGCACACCGTCTCCAGGAAGTTGATCTCCTCTGGGGTATAGGTGCGCACCTCCCGCGTGCGCACGTTGATCACCCCGACCAGCTTCTCCACGGTGTAGAGGATGATGGGCACGGAGAGGAGGGAATGGAACGGCTCTTCGTGGAGGGACGGCTCGTAAAGGAAGCGGGGCTCCTCTCGCACGTCGGCGACCGCCACCGGTTTGCCCTGCTGTGCGACCCACCCCGTGACGCCGTCCCCGAGGCGGATGCGCACCCGTCCCTCCGCCTCCGGGTTCAGGCCGACAGAAGCCCCGAGCACCAGCGTACCCCGCTCCGGTTCGAAGAGGTACAGCTCGCACACTTCGACCCGCATGACCTCCGCGACCGTGCGCACCACGAGGTGGAGGATCGTATCCAGGTCCAGGCTCGAGTTGGCTGCGGTGACCACCTGATGGAGGGCGGCTAGCTCCTTCATGCGGGCGGTGAGCTCCGCCGAGCGGCGCTGGGCAGCGATCTCCTCACGGGCGTGGACATATCCGCTCATCAGCTCGGAGATGAAAGTGAGGCGCACCATCTCGACCTGTTCGTCTTCCCCGGGGAGGAGATGGCGCAGCGTGCGGATGGCCACAACCGCCTGTTCGGCCAAGGTCGCCACCGGGCACTCCTGCTCTGCCCAGCGCCTCCCCTCGGCCGGCAGGAGCTCCGGGCGGTTTTCCTGGACTGCCCTTTGCAGGGCTTGCAGCAACTGGCCGGCCATCCCCGGTGTCATCGGGATGGCCCTGTCCAGCGCCTCGAGGATCCGTTCGCGGGTCTGCGGCGAAAGATCCTGCACCGCATCTCCCAGCAGCGTCTGACTGCGGCTCTGTTCCACCAACACCCCCTCGTCCGGAGCCCGGCCCAGGGCAAAAGCCACGCCTTCGTGGCCCAGAATTATTATAGCGCGGGTGGTTGGGAGACGCAACAAGGCCAAGGGGGCAGGAAAGGGGAGACACCCCAGGCCGGGTTGCAGGTTGGGTTGATTTTTCGCCGCAAGAAGGGTAGAATGGCCCTAGTCCCGTCCTGCGGGTCGAGATCGGTGGAGGGTCGTGTGGCGCTTGTCTCCGCAGCGGAGGAGCTCCGCACC
>JBMFPK010000061.1:0-10746 GCA_049969155.1 Chloroflexia bacterium
ACGGCCGTCTGCCCCACATCCTCAAAGCCGGTGTAGGAGCCGCTGAACGAGGGGGACTGCGGCGGGGAGTAGACGGTGTTCGTCAGGTTCGCGATGGCCGCAACCGGCTGATCCGCGGAGATCACCACGGAGTAGGCATGGCCCTCGGGCAACTCCGCCGGCGGGATCAGGAAGACCAGGATCTCCTTCGACTCGCCGGCCGGCAAAGAGAACGGGTTCGTGGTCCCGCTGCCCAGGTCGCTGGGCACAAAGACGTTCCCGGCCTCATCGTAGAAGGTGACTTCGACCGTAGCCGTGGTGTCGCCCAGGTTGATGACGGTGAAGGACGAATCCCAGACCCCGCCACCCTGTGCAGCGACCAGCGGGACGGCCACGAGGACCACAAGCAATGCCAGAACGAGTGCTTTGATTCCTTTCATCTTTTCCTCCTCTAAAGCGACCTTCGTTGGTAGGACCCTCCGTCAAACGTGCCCCTGTGCACCTCCTTGAACCTTTTGCCTTATGCTTTTCCTGTCGATTGCAGCATACTCCCGCACACCCCGAAGGTCAATTACCTCTTTGGGCTATTTGCGGCACCGCGGCCTACTACTTTTGGGTGATCGGTGCCCTGTGGTATAATGCCACAGGCGATTTCGGCGCTCTGAAAGCTGGGATCCGGATGAGACTTCCCGTGGACCTTCGATACGTGCCTTCCTGGTCGGTTCCGGCGGCGATCGGAGCTCTCGGGCTGGGCGTACGTCTCTACCGGCTGCACTGGCCCGGGCTCTGGAGCGACGAGGGATTTGCCATCTTCCTCGCGCGCCTTCGCGTTCCGGATCTCTTGATCGGCACGGCAAACGACCTGCACCCGCCACTCTTCTATCTGCTGCTGAAAGGCTGGCTGCTCCCGGGCTGGAGCGTGACCTATGCACGTCTCTTTTCCCTCCTGTGCGGCCTGCTTACGGGGGCCGTTGTGTACCGGATGGGGCGGGACACTTTTTCTTCCGCCGTTGGAAAATGGGCCGCGCTCTATTTTGCGCTCTGCCCGATGGCCGCAGCGTATGCACGCGAAGCGCGGATGTACGCGCTGCTCCTGCTGTTCTCGGCCCTTGCCTTCTACCTGGCTTGGCGATGGGCCACTTCGCAAAGTCCCGGAACATGGGCCGGATACGTTGCGGCGATGCTAGCCGCCCTGTATACGCAGAACCTGGCGCTGCTTCTGCTTGCGGTGGTCAATGTCCTTGTCCTCATGCTGCTTGCGCAACAGCGCAGATGGCGCGCGCTCCTGCCGTGGATCGCTGCCCAGCTCCTCGTGGGGGTTGGCTACCTCCCCTGGCTCCCGATCGCGCTCTACCAGACGCTCTACCATCGAGCTGCGTGGATCGAACGGGCGAGGCTGGGCGATTTGGGCGTGCTTCTCAGCCATCTGGCCTTTGGCGAACCCGCCCTCCACAACGCAAGCCTGTGGCAGTGGGCTGCGTGGATCTGGCTGGGCGGGGTCGTGGGCCTAGGGGGATGGCTTGCAGGCCGCGGCCCTCGCGCGCGCCTGACGTTGCTTTTCGCCAGCCTGTGGTTCCTCCTGTTCCTGGGGACCCTGTTCGGCCTTGCGCTTTGCTTGCCAATCTACCAGGAGAAGCAGTTCCTGGTGCTGGTTGCGCCGCTGTGTCTGCTCGCCGGCGTCGGGACGGAGGCGCTGCCGCGGGTCCCGCGCGGGATCGCCGTAGCGGCCTTTCTCCTGCTCATCGCCCCCTCCCTGTACAACCTCTACTTCGTCCACCGGATCGCCGATCACCCGGTCGAAGAGCAGTGGCAGGAACTGGCGGCCTTTCTGGACAGGGAGCTACAGCCCGGGGATGGCTTGGTCATCCAGCCGGGAGCAGCAGCAACGACGCTGGACCTGTTCCTGCACACACGGCCGGACCGCATCGCCTACCCGCGTGCTTACGACCCACACGTGGGCAACTTCGTCGGGGAAGTAGCAACTCCCGAGCGCGTGGAGACGCTCCTGCGGCCGTTTGCGGCCGTCCACACGCGCATCTGGCTGATCGAATGCTGCGTCCCCACCTTCTGGGACCCCGGGCGCCACATTCCGGCCTGGCTGGAGACGTGGGGCGAGCCGGTTTCGATCCCGGATTTTGCCGGCCTGGAAGTCCGACTGTTTCGAGCACGCGAGCATTGACGGAGGAGGACACCGATGGAAATCACCCGCGAGGAAGCGTGGAAACTCCTGACCGAGTTCACGCAGAACCCGAACCTGATCAAGCACGCCCTGGCTGTGGAAGCGGCTATGCGGGCCTATGCCCGGCGCTTCGGCGAGGACGAGACGCTGTGGGGAGTCGTGGGTCTGCTCCACGACTTTGACTACGAGCGCTACCCCACGCAGGCGGACCACGTGTGGCGGGGAATGGAAATCCTGCGCGAGCGCAAATGGCCGGAGGAGATCGTGCGCGCGATCGGCGGCCACGCTTCCTACACCGGCATACCGCGCGACACCCGGATGGCCAAGGCGCTCTTTGCCGTGGACGAGCTCACCGGGCTGATCGTGGCCGTGGCGCTCGTGCGGCCCACCAAGAGCATCTTCGATGTCACCGTGGAATCGGTGCAGAAAAAGTGGCACGACAAGGCTTTTGCCCGCGGGGCGAACCGGAAGGAGATCGAAGAGGGGGCCGCGGATCTCGGCGTGCCGCTCGAGGAGCACATCGGAATCGTACTGGAGGCGATGCAGGGGATCGCCGATGACCTAGGGCTACGAGGGACGGCCGCTGCATAGCGAGCACAGGAGGACACCGTGTCGCAACTCCCGGAACCGTTTCTGGAGTGGCTCTACCGAGGCCGTGCACGGCTCATCCAGCGGCAGGCTGCCGGGGAACCGATCCCCCGGAATGAAATGCTCCTCGGTTTCACGCGCCACAGCCCGGCGGTGGTCACCTGCGGCCCGGCCGGCCTGAACGCTTCCATCAAGGGGATCGGTTTTGTCCCCAAAGCCGAGTACCTCGAGGAGATGATTGCCGCCTATCTCGCGCACATCGAGCGCGGGTGGCACCCCGGGTATGCACAGGAAGGGCTACAGCTCCTGAGCGACCTGCTCTACAGCCCCGGAGCAGAGGAACGACTGGACTTTTCGCGCCTGGGGACCCTGGAGCTGGCCCGAGGCCACACCTATGCGAACCTGCGGGCAGATCCGCGCGTCACCCTGCTCTTCTTCGAGCCGCCTGCTCTGAGCTTCGAAGTGCGTGGAAGGGCCGAGATCCACGGGGAAGGGTCCCCCTATCACCGGCTGTTGAACGCCCAGCACGACGTCTTCCATCGCCCACACCCCGAGCGATGGCCGGAACGGCCCGCGTACGTCTTCACGATCGAGGAAATCTACGACAACTCGGCAACAGAGGAAGGGTTCGGCCGGCAGATCTACGGAACCCGCTGAGGAAAGAGAGAGGGCCGTTGCGCCGGAGGCGCGGCGCAACGGCCCTGCTCTGTCTCGGGGTTATGGTTCGTGGGCCTTGACGACGAGCGGCAGGTAGATGCGGCTCATCGCGGGCACGTTGCAGATCTGGACAAGGCCCCAGGTGTGGTCTTCTGCCTCCTCGATGAGGGTGACCTTCCAGCCGTACTGCACGCCCAGGTCGCCCGGGTTACCGGTGCCGCCGTCGTAGCCGAGGTCAGGCACGTAGTAGCAGTAGACGTAGCCGTCCGCTTCCCGCGTACAGTCGAAGCGGAAGCGGGAGGCCGTTCCCTGGCCGGAGCGATAGCCAGGTGCCTTGACCCCGTAAAAGTCCTGGGCCGGCACGACCACGCTTGCATCCCACTGCACGGTCATCCAGCGCGGCGCCGGCTGCATCGGCCCGCCCGGCACGAACTCCGCCCCGGGGTAGTAGCCGAAGCCGTCGTAGAAGCTGCTCACCGCCGGCCGGCCGCTGAAGTGGGTGGTCGTGTAGACGTAGGGCACGGTCATCGTAAAGTCGACGGTGTCCTGCAGGGTGAACGGCGCGTCGCGCATCAGCGAGCGGTGCACCACGTTGCCGCCCTCGTTGTTGTAGCCCTGCGCGACCCAGTACGGATCGCGGTACGGCTCCGGGTGCGAGTCAACCACGAGCATCAGGCCCTTGGGGCCGAAGCCCGGCCAGTCGAACAGGTGGTCAAAGATCTCGTTGTCGCTGTAAAAGTTATTATTGTACCAGATGAGCAGGCCGGTGTTCGCCGGGCCGAACCGCCAGCGCCGCTCGCCCAGGGCGCTGTCGTAGCCGCCGTTCTCGTTCACGTTGCGCCACTGCAGGTAGTAGGAGTGGGAGAAGGACTGAATGCCGTTGCTCCGCTGCCAGGGCGCTTCGTAGACCCAGTTCGCGTCGCCGGACTCGGCATCGTCGCTGAAGAGCACGGTGTCGCCCGCCTTGACCACCACGCTGTCGATGAACGGCCCCTCATAGAGCACCGCCCAGTCGGTCATGTACCAGAAGCGGAGGTAGATGCTCTGGCCGGCGTAGCGACTCAGGTCAAAGACCTGGTGGGTCGGATCCGGAAAGTCCGCGTTATAGTCGGTGAAGCCACCGATCCCCGCGCCGCACAGGTCGTCCGGGAAGCCGTACAGCGAGCCGATCCAGCTCGGGTCGTGCTCACAGGTGGTGTTCGTGTTCGTCAGGGTATCGGTGTAATCCCACGTGACCCCGTCGAGCGAGACCTGGACCCACAGGAAGTCCCATTCCGTCTCGATGCCGTAGGCGGTGTCGAATTCGAGCGTCAACGAGACGCCCATGGGGAGCATGATCGGCTGGGCGAGCGTCATACGGGCATTGCTCAGGTCCTGATGGCCGCCCCACCAGTAGTAGTCACCCTGCCAGACGGGCACCGGCAGCGGGGACTCGGCATCCGGGAGGTCGATGCGCACCGCGCGGTACATATCCGGCTCGCCGGGGAAGCGGCTCGCCTGGCCGATCTTGACCGTGTGGCATCCCACGGTGCTTGTGATGACATACGGGTTCAGCCATCCCCAGCCGTCCAGGTTGTACGGGTCGACCGCGGGCGGCTCGAAGCCGATCGGGTAGCCGGTCCAGTCGTCGGCCATGAGGGTCCAGAAGCCGGCCGAGGTCTCGCCCTCGCCGTAAGCATAGAGGTCAGGCGCACCCAGGTTGTGGCCGTACTCGTGGGCAAAGACGCCGATGCCGCCGTTCTCCGGCATCACGATGTAGGGGCCGGCATAGATCCCCTGGCCGACGTAGTACGGCGGGGTCAGAGCCGAGGAGTGCGACCAGATCGCGGCCTCCCCGTAGGAGGTGCGGTTCAGGAGGACGGTGCTATCCTCCTCGCCATAGCCCGCGTGGACGATCCAGAGCCGGTCGATGATGCCGTCCCCGTTCAGGTCGTAGTTCTGCCAGGAGAAACCGGGGATCGTCGGGCTGATCGCGTTCACCGCATCCAGGGCATCCCGAACGAGCGAGCGAGCAGAGCCCGCGCCGGGAATCGCGCCAGCGGACGATCCGCCGCCCGAACGTGCGCCGGGGCACTGGTCCGCACCGTACCACCAGGTCGTGTGCGGCAGCACCAGCCAGCCAATGATATCGCCGGTGATCGTGTAGATGCCACCGGACAGGTCGCTGTAGTAGTCGGCCACCGACTGACCGCGAAAGTCGACAAAGACCGGCGTCCCGTCCTGCATGGTGTAGCTGATCACCACCCCTTCGCCGAACAGAAAGTCGTTGTACCATTCGGGCGAAAAGTCCTCGGTCCAAATCGAATCGGCCGAGCGGTCCTTGGGGTTGAGCGGTCGGGGGATGTAGTTGTGCATCGGCCCGTGCTCGGGGTTGGGGATGGAGGTGTAGGTGAAGCGGGTCGTCTGGGTGATGATCCTGGAGCAGTCACCAACGATGCCGGTGTCCTCGTTCGGGTCTGCCCGGCCGTAGGGGTCCCAGTCCGAAACGCCCGCCGTCCAGGTGAAGATGTCCGTCCCGCTGAATTCGACCAGGATCACGAGCACGCGATCCGTGCCGCTCTGGGCGAGCAGGCTCGCATCCGCGGTGCGACCCGAACGGCTGGCCTCCAGCCGGGCACGGAACTGCTGGTAGGCGATCGGGTTCGGCAGATCCAGCGCCTTGTGCAGCGCCGCGGCCTGATGCTTGTAGGGGACCTGCTCCACCGGGGGCTTCTGCGTGGGGAACCGCGGGGTGTCGTCCGGCGCAGGGGGGTTCGCAAAGGCGGGAGCAACCGCCGCCACAAGCATCAGGACGGCCACGATCGCTGCCCATACGACAGTCCATCCCTTGTGGTTCATCCTCCTGCCTCCTCACACAGGGAAATCTCAAGGCCGATCCGAAGGAAGAGGGGCTGTGCGGATCACCTCCTTTCGCGATTCGAGGGGCTACCCGGCGTTTCGCGCAAAAAGAACCGCACGCTCAGGTAGCAAAGACACACGTACCGTAAGGCTTTGAGGAAAACTAAAAATATTATAGCCCTCCGTGCGGGCGATGTCAAGCATGCCCGCAGACGGTTTGCCATAGAGGAAAGGCCGTAGTATACTTCGATGCGCAGGAGCTGCGAGGAGGGGTCCATGCGGCGTGCAAAGATTGTCGCGACGTTGGGGCCGGCTACCGACAAAGAAGGGATCACGGATCGACTCATCCGCGCGGGCGCAAACGCATTCCGGCTGAACTTTTCCCACGGGAACCAGGAAGAACACGAACGGCGCTTGCAGGAAGTGCGACGGGCGGCGGCGGCAGCCGGCACAACCGTAGCCGTCCTGCAGGACCTGGCCGGCCCGAAGCTCCGTACGGGCCGCATGCGAGGCAGGGAAATCGAGCTCCGAGACGGCGATACCCTCCTTCTCACCGCCCGGCCGGTCGAGGGTACACCGGAGCGCATTCCAGTCACCTATCCCTATCTGGCCGAGGATATCCCCCCGGGAAGCCGCATCCTGCTGGACGATGGGCGCATCGAGCTGGAAGCGATCGCACGCGAAGGGGACGACCTGCGCTGCCGCGTCGTGAACGGCGGGATACTAGGTGAGAAGAAGGGGGTCAACTTTCCCGGGCTGGCGCTTCGCGTGCCCGCCCTGACAGAAAAGGATCGCGAGGATCTGGCATTCGGCCTGCAACGAGGCGTCGATTACGTCGCTCTTTCTTTCGTGCGCCGAGCCGCGGACATCGAGGAGGCACGCGCATGGATGGAGCGCCTGGGAAGGACGGTGCCGCTGATTGCCAAAATCGAAAAGCCCCAGGCGCTCGAAGACCTGCCGGCCATCCTCGAGGCGAGCGATGGCGTCATGGTCGCACGGGGGGACTTGGGGGTCGAGCTGCCCCCGGAGCAGGTGCCCATTCTGCAGAAAGAGATCATCGAGCAGGCCAACGCCCGTGGCCGTCTGGTCATCGTGGCGACACAGATGCTGGAATCGATGATCCACGAGCCCCGTCCGACCCGCGCCGAAGCCTCAGATGTCGCGAACGCGATCATCGACGGCGCGGACGCGGTCATGCTGAGCGGCGAGACGGCGATCGGCAAGTACCCGGTAGAAGCGGTGGAAATGATGGCCCGCATCGTGGTGGAGGCTGAGCGCAGCGGGCGGCACGGGGACATCGGCGCCCTACCGGCCTCGCCTCCCACAGCGATCAGCTACGCGCAGGCGATCAGCCACGCAGCGCGGGAGATCGCCCACGACCTCGATCTGAAGGCGATCGTCGCCTTCAGCCAGTCCGGTTTCACCGCACGGTTGATTGCGAAGGACCGGCCACGGGTGCCGATCCTGGCCGTCACCCCGGACGAGGGCGTCTACAGGCAATTGGCACTCCTGTGGGGGGTCACTCCGGTGCTCTGTCCCTTCGCACCGGATACAGACGGGATGATCCGCCTGGTAGAGGAGGAGCTGGTCGCACGGGGCTTTCTGGCGCCGGGCGATCTTGTGGTCATCCTGGGCGGGATGCCCGTGGCCACACGCGGGATGACCAACTTTTTGAAGATCCATCGCGTGGGAAACCGGTGATTTTGGAGGAGGCCTTGGAACAACGTCGAGAGCGACTCCCGCCCGTGCGGCCGGGGCGGCCGCGGGAAAGTGTGCAGGTCTCATTCCCGGACGGCCGCATCTTCGAGGGTGCGGTCGGAACGCCGCTGGAAGCGTTCGTGCTGGCTGCCAGGCAGCCCGGGGAGCCCCTGCCGGTTTCCGCGCTGCTGGAGGGAAAGCTCGTCGAGCTCTGCTGCCCGGTGGAACGGGACATCCACGTCACGCCGATCACCGTTGCGACCAGCGATGGCTCGCGCATCTACCAGCGGTCGCTGACCTTCCTGCTCGTGGTCGCTGCGCGCGAGTGCTTCCCCGAAGCCTCGATCGTCGTGGATCACTCCCTCACGCTGAGCGGGCTTTTCTGCCGCGTGCTAGGGAGAGATCCGTTCGCCTCCGAGGAACTGAAGCGTCTGGAAGGCCATATGCGGGAACTCGTGCAGGCCGACCTCCCGATCGTGCGGCAGCGCCTGCCGCTTCCCGAAGCGCGAGCGATTTTCGAGCGGCAGGGGTATGCGGACAAGGTGCGGCTCCTGGCTTTTCGGGAAAAGGACTACCTCACCGTGTACTCGCTGCGGGGCGTCTCCGACTACTTCTACGGGCACATGGTCCCCTCCACCGGATATCTGCAGTACTTTGCGCTGGAGCCCTATCCGCCCGGCTTCATCCTCCGCTTTCCCCGCACTACGCGGCCGGACGCTCTGCCCCCCTTCCGCGATTCCCCGAAACTGGCAGCCGTGTTTCGCGAATATGGGGATTGGCTCCGCTTCCTGGGCGTGGACGACGTCGCCGACCTGAACCAGGCGATCCTGGACGGACGGGCAGACGAGGTAGTCCTCGTGGCGGAAGCGTTTCACACGCAGCGCATCGCCGAGATCGCGCAGGAGATCGCCGAACGGGAAGCGATCCGTCTCGTGCTGATCGCCGGCCCCTCGTCCTCGGGCAAGACGACCTTCGCGCGGCGGCTGGGTGTGCAGCTACTGGCCAACGGGATCCGCCCCCTGCCCCTCAGCCTGGACGATTACTTCCTGCCCCGTGACAGGACCCCTTTGGACGAAGAGGGCCGGCCGGACTACGAGAGCCTGACGGCCATCGACCTGGAGCTGTTCAACGAGCAGCTGCTGCAGCTCCTGGCCGGAGAAGCGGTCACCTTGCCGCATTTCGACTTCCGCACGGGCCGGCGAGAGGCCGGCCGGACGCTTCGTCTGCGCGCAGGACAGGTGCTGCTTGTGGAAGGTCTGCATGGGCTGAACCCCGAACTGGTCCCACGCATTCCGCCGGAGCATATCTTCCGGGTATACGTCTCCGCACTAACCCAGCTGAACCTGGACCGCCACAACCGTGTCCCGACCACGGACACGCGCCTCCTGAGGCGCATCGTGCGCGATGCCCGTGACCGGGGCTATACGGCCCGGGAAACGATCGCCAACTGGGAGCGCGTGCGGCGCGGGGAAGAACAATACATCTTCCCGTTCCAGGAGAACGCGGACGCCTTCTTCAACTCGGCCCTGGTGTACGAACTCGCCGTGCTCCGGCCGCTCGCGGAACCGCTCCTGAGGCAGATCGAGCCGGGGACGCTCGAATGGGTCGAGGCCCGGCGGCTGCTTGCCTTCCTGGAGTGGTTCCGTCCCTGTCCTCCCGATGCCGTTCCCGGGAACTCGCTGCTCCGCGAGTTCATCGGGGGCTCCTCGCTGGAGGGGTTCCTGTTCGCCTGAAAAGAGGCCTCGGCTAGCTTTTCTCCGCGACCGCCTGGAACGCCATCTCCAGGAAGCGGGCGATCGGCATCGCCCCAAGGTCCTCTCCGCTTCGGAGCCGCACGGCCACCTCGCCGGAGGCTGCCTCCCGTTTCCCGATCACGAGCATATAGGGCACTTTCTGCAGCTGATGGTGACGGATCTTCGCCTGCATGCGCTGGTTGCTATCGTCCAGCACCACGCGCAAGCCGGCGTTCCGGAGTTCACGTTCGACCTCACGGGCATAGGGTACTTGCTCATCAGTAATCGGAATGAGGGCGGCCTGGACCGGCGCGAGCCACACGGGGAAGGCGCCGGCGTAGTGCTCGATGAGCAACCCGAAGAAGCGCTCCATAGAGCCCAGAAGCGCCCGGTGCACCATGTACGGCCGGTGTTCCTGCCCATCCTCGCCGATGTAGGTGAGGTCGAAGCGTTCCGGAAGGTTAAAGTCGAACTGGATGGTCGTGCACTGCCAAAGCCGGCCCAGGACATCCCGGATCTTGATGTCGATCTTGGGGCCGTAGAAGACGGCTTCTCCCTCTGCCCGCCGGTAGGGCAACCCGCGCGCCTCCAGGGCCCGGACGAGCGAGCGCTCCGCCTGCTCCCAGGCCTCGTTGCTCCCCGCGTATTTTTCGGGATGGGCAGGATCGCGCACCGAAAGCTCGATATCGTACTCCTGGAAGCCGAAGGAACGCCACAGGTGGAGGCAAAAGTCCAGGCAATAGAGGATCTCCCCGTCGATCTGGTCGGGCCGGCAGAAATGATGGGCATCGTCCTGGGTAAAGCCGCGGACGCGGAGCAGTCCGTGCAGCACGCCGCTCCGCTCGTACCGGTACACCGTGCCCAGCTCGGCCCACCGCAGGGGAAGCTCCCGGTAGCTGCGCGTCCGCGAGCGGTACATCATGATGTGGAACGGGCAGTTCATCGGCTTCAGGTAGTACTCCTGCTCGTCGATCGTGAGCGGGGCATACATGTTCTCCCGGTAAAAGTTCAGGTGGCCGCTCTGTTCCCAGAGCCAGGAGCGTCCGATGTGGGGGGTAAAGACCAGGTCGTACC
>JBMFPK010000062.1:0-10700 GCA_049969155.1 Chloroflexia bacterium
CGCGTGCCTGTAGAGGTTTGCAGCGCCGGGGGTTTTCTGTTATGATACGGTTCGTGAAGCGGTTCCCGAGCTTTTCTGGGGGGCAGCGCTGTCCCCCGCGCACAAGGAGGTGGTCCCGGACCTCGTCGATGACACTTGTGCCAGCTTCTCTTGTCCGCCCATTTCCGCAGACCAGCGAAAAGGAGGTCCCCTATGATCCGTGATGTCGTCATCGTCAGCGCCTGCCGCACGGCCATCGGCAAGTTCGGTGGAACGCTTTCCGCGATCCCTGCTCCGCAGCTGGGGGCGGTGGTGATCCGGGAAGCGCTCCGACGGGCCGGAGTCGAGCCCGCGATGGTGGACGAAGTGCTCATGGGATGCGTCCTTCCGGCGGGGCAGGGCCAGGCCCCTGCCCGCCAGGCAGCCATCCAAGCCGGCCTCCCACCCGAAGTCGGCGCGACGACCATCAACAAGGTCTGTGGCTCCGGCCTGAAGGCGGTGATGCTGGCCGCGGCAATGATCCAGGCCGGGGATGCGGAGATCATCGTCGCCGGCGGCATGGAGAACATGAACCTGGCCCCCTTCTACCTTCCGCGAGCGCGCACCGGCTACCGGATGGGCGGCATCGCCAAGGGACAGGGCGGCGCTGTCCCCGACGGCCTCGTGGACGGGATGGTGCTGGACGGCCTGTGGTGCGCCTTCGCGAACCACCATATGGGCTCTTCAGCCGAATGGGTCGCACGCAAGTTCGGCCTGACGCGCGAAGAACTGGATGAATACGCCTACAACAGCCAGCGCAAGGCCGTGGAAGCACAGGGTGCGGGGCGCTTCAAGGAGGAGATCGTGCCGGTGGAGATCCCTCAGCGCAAGGGTCCACCGCTCCTCTTCGACACCGATGAGTGCCCCCGCCGGTACGCCAGCAAAGAGGAGGCGATGGCGCAGTTGAGCAAGCTGCCGCCCGCCTTCGAGCCGGACGGCATCGTCACCGCCGGGAACTCCCCGGGCATCACCGACGGCGCGGCAGCGCTGGTCGTGATGAGCGCGGACAAGGCCCGCGAACTCGGCATCCAGCCGATGGCGCACATCGTCGCCTACGACCAGGCCGCAGTGGAGCCGATCGCCCTCTTTACCGCGCCGATCTACGCCGTACAGAAGGTGATGCGCAAGCAGGGCGTGACGATCGACCATTACGACCTGATCGAGGCCAACGAGGCGTTCGCGGCCCAGGCCGTGGCCGACGGGAAAGCCTTGGGGTGGGACTGGGAGCGCGTCAACGTGAACGGCGGCGCCATCGCCCTGGGGCATCCGATCGGCTGCAGCGGCGCGCGCATCCTGGTGACCCTGCTCCACGCCCTGAAGCACCGCGGCCTGCGTACGGGGATCGCGACCCTCTGTCTGGGAGGCGGCGAGGCCGTCGCGCTCAGCGTGGAGATGGCCTAGCACCGGAGAAACGACATGGACCGGGGCAAGGGGCGCGTCGCCACGCTTCCTCCGTGGGCCTTCCTCTTGGGGTTGGGGGTCCTCCTGGAGGGAGGGCTGGTCGCACTCCTGCTCCTAATGTACCGCTTTCCGGAGCTGTTCGACAACGTCTATGGTTATTTCCCCGGCACCCGTTACTTCTTCGCTCGCGGGTGGGGCATTGCCCCACCCGCCTCCATTTCTTCCGGCGCCTTCTCGCGGGCGTTCGGCGCCCTGTGGTTCGCGCTGAACGGCGCATGGCTCGGCGCTTTTCGGCTCGCCCGCCGTACGCGCTGGAAGGGACGCACCCTGCTGGCGGTCGTCCTCGGCTGCGGGCTCGTGTTCGAGGTGACCCTGGTGCTAGGGATGCCACCGCTCCTCAGCACCGACCTCTACAATTACCTGGCCTACGGCCGCATGTGGGCCGACCGGGGACTCAATCCTTACCTCCTGCCCCCATCGCAGATCGGCTCAGACCCGGTACTGGCTTTCCCCCTCTGGGACATCGTCACCCACTACGGGCCGGTCTGGACCGCGCTGGAAGCGGCGGTTGCCCGTCTGAGCGCGTCGGACGGGATCTTCGGTGCGCTGCTCCTGTTCAAGGGGTGCGCGGCAGTTGGCCACCTAGCGATCGCGTGGATCGGCTACCTCTTGGCCGCGCAGCAGGACCGAAACGCGGCCGCCGGCACCCTGCTGTTGCTGGGGTGGAGCCCACTTCTGCTGCTGGAAGGAGCGGGCAACGGGCACAACGACCTCGCGATGATGGCCCTGGCGATGGCCGGCCTCCTCTCGTTCCGCGTGCGCCGGCCGTGGGCCGGCTACCTGTTGCTCCTCCTCTCCGCTCTGGTCAAGTATGTCACTTTGTTGCTGCTCGGCTTCTGTCTCCTCGCGTGGCTGCGCCTCGAGGAAAGCACTGGGAAGCGACTGCGCCTGTTGGCTGCCCTTGTGGGGGTCGGCCTGATCCTGCTTGCGGCAGCCTATGCGCCTTTCTGGCAGGGCCCGGCAACCGTGCTTGCCGGCCTCGGTGAGGAGACGACGCACCTCATGCTCAGCCCGAGCGCCTTCCTGCACCTCACGCTGCAGCGGCTGTGGGCGCACGGGACGCGGATCCGGCCCGAAGCGGTCGTCCAGGGGTTGCAAAAAGGCGGCCTTCTTCTGCTGCTCCTGTGGCAGGGCGTGCGGCTCTGGCGGCGTCCGGGCCCGTCGTGGGAGGAAGCCACGGCGGCCTGGAACGTCACCTGTTTCCTGTACCTGATCCTGCTGCACAACGCGATCTTTCCCTGGTACTTCATCTGGCCCTATACCACGGCTGCGACACAGACGACGAGGCCGGCCGGGCGCCGCGTGGCGCTGCTGAGCGGCGGACTCGGCAGCCTGGCCGTCCTTCTTTACGCACTTCCGCTGTGAGCGGGCACCGGCTGGAACGCCAAAGGAGGAGAAAAATGGACGTACGTCGGGTTGCGGTGATTGGCGCCGGGACCATGGGGCGAGGGATCGCCCAGGTCTTTGCGCAGAACGGCTACGAAGTCACGCTCGTCGAGGTGGTCCCCGAGCAGCTCGAGGGCGCGATCGCGGCCATCGGCAAGTTCCTGGCGCGCAGTGTGGAAAAGGGGAAGATGACCGAGGAGGAACGGGCCGCCACCCTGGCTCGCATCCACCCGGCTGGCCAAGTCGATGCCGCAAAGGACGCCGATTTCGTGGTGGAAGCGGTCACGGAGAACGCGGAGCTGAAGAAGCGCCTCTTCGGGGAGCTGGACGCCCTCTGCCGCCCGGAAGTGATCCTGGCCTCCAATACCTCCTCGATTCCGATCACCTTGCTTGCGGCGGCGACCGGGCGGCCGGATCGGGTGATCGGCATGCACTTTATGAACCCGGTGCCGCTGATGGTGCTGGTGGAGGTCATCCGCGGGCTGGCGACCTCCGACGAGACGACCCAGACGGTGGTCGAACTGGCGCGGCAGCTGGGGAAGGTCCCCGTCGAGGTGAACGACTTTCCAGGCTTTGTCTCTAACCGCATCCTCCTGCCGATGATCAACGAGGCGATCTATGCGCTCATGGAGGGCGTGGCGACCAAAGAGGCGATCGACCAGGTGATGATGCTGGGAATGAACCACCCGATGGGACCGCTCGCGCTGGCAGATCTGATCGGGCTGGACGTGTGCCTGGCGATCCTGGAAGTGCTGCACGAGGGCCTGGGCGATCCGAAATACCGTCCCTGCCCGCTGCTGCGCAAGTATGTCGATGCCGGGTGGCTGGGGCAGAAGACCGGGCGCGGCTTCTACCACTATGCGGCTGGGGAACAGCCACCGAGGCGGTAGCCGAGACGGGCGGCCGGAAGGGCGCATCCTTCCGGCCGCCCTTTCCCCGCATATGGAGGAGGAGCGATGGATCTCACGTTGAGCGAAGAGCAGCGGATGATCCAGGAGATGGCACGCGATTTCGCCCAGAAGGAACTCGCCCCGCGCGCGGCGGCGTTGGACGAAAGCGGCGAGTTCCCGTGGGAAACCCTCCGCAAGATGGGGCAACTGGGCCTCCTGGGGTTGACCGTCCCCGAGGAGTACGGCGGATCGCTGGTCGATACCGTCTCCTATTGCCTTGCGCTCGAGGAAGTCGCCCGGGCCTGCGCTTCGACCTCGCTCATCATGGCGGTCCACTGCACCCCCTGCTGCTACCCGATCGTCCGCTTCGGCACACCGGAACAGAAAGCGCACTACCTCCCCCCGCTTGCACGGGGGGAGTGGATCGGCGGCTTTGCACTGACGGAACCTGGCGCCGGGTCCGACGCCGCGGCCATCGCCATGACCGCCGTTCGGGACGGCGACTCGTACGTGCTCAACGGCGTCAAGACCTTCATCACGAGCGGCAACCAGGCCCGCCTGATCGTCCTCTTTGCCACGGTGGACCGTTCAAAGGGGGCAAAGGGGATCACCGCTTTCCTCGTGGATACGAAGCGTCCCGGTTTCCGTGTGGGAACGGTCGAGAAGAAGATGGGCATGCATGCCTCCCACACCGCCGAGATCGCGCTGGAGGACTACCGGCTGCCTGTCGAGGACCGACTCGGGGAAGAGGGGGAAGGATTCCGCATCGCGATGGCCACGCTGGATGCCGGCCGCATCGGGATCGCCGCCCAGGCCGTGGGGATCGCCCAGGCCGCCTTCGAGGCCGCCCGCCGTTATGCCCAAGAACGGGTGCAGTTCGGCCAGCCGATCGCCCAGTTCCAGGCCATCCAGTGGATGCTTGCGGACATGGCCACGCGCATCGAGGCCGCGCGGCTCCTCACCTGGAGCGCGGCGCTCCGGAAGGATCGCGGGGAACGCTACACGAAGGAAGCCGCCATGGCCAAGCTCTTTGCTACCGAGGTGGCCTCCTGGGTCTGCGACCAGGCACTCCAGATCCACGGCGGCTACGGCTACAGCCGCGACTACCCCGTGGAGCGCTACCTGCGCGATGCGCGGGTCACCCGCATCTACGAGGGAACCTCGGAAATCATGCGGCTGGTGATCGCCAACCAGCTGCTGCGCGAAGGCTAGCCCACACCCCGGCGGGCGTAGCTCGGACCTACGCCGCGCTACGCGCGTCGCGCCTCTTCCACGTGGAGGACCACGTTCTTCCCGTCGCAGCCGGCCTCGCTGAAGCGGAAGAGAACCTCCCACGCTCCCTCGGGAAGCGGCCGATCCAGCTCCACCAGGGTGTCGCCTGAGAAGGCCCAGCCCCCTTTGGCCTCCAGGAGCGTACGGAAATGCGGCGGCCGTAGGCGATGGCCGAACGGCCCGATCGCCCGGCCGTAGAGGTAGGCGATCGCCGGGTCCAGCCGCTCCAGCGAGATCGGTTCCGGTTCCGCTCCGGGCTGCCAGGGAGGCAGCCGGCTTTCCCAGCGCCGCACGGCCTCCAGGAACGCCGCCCGATCCTCGGCCCGGATCGAGCCGCCGATCGCCTGGCGGTGCCCGCCCATCCCGAGCGTCAGCGCGCGGACCTCCGGATCGTTCAGGAGCGAGTCGAAGGAGAAATCGCCCCGGGCACGCCCGGAAAAGTTGATCCGCTCGCCGGCCGGCCGCAGCACCAGCGTGGGCCGACCGGTGAATTCGGCCAACCGCGATGTCAGCGGCCCCTCGATCTCCGAGAGCGTCTCGTCGGGCACCTCGACCTCGTAGATGAGCAGCCCTGGCCGGCCGACCTCGCCGCGCAGATCCTCGATCGCGCGGGCGGTGACCGCGCTGGCCACCCGCTGCGCGCGCGCCCGCTCCTCCAAAAGGAAGCGGATGATCTCCCGGCAGCGCTCCTCGGACGTCTCCGGGAGGAGCGCCTCCGTGATCTCGTTCGGGTTCACCCGGTGGGAACGCTTGGCCATGTTGAGGACGCCCCCCAGGGAGAGCATCTCGCTTGGGGTGTACCGTTCCCCGAGGAGCTGGCGCGTCACGTGCAGGCCGCGCGGGCCATCGGGCGAAAGCAGGATGCGGTGGCCCCAGGCGACCCAGGCGCGCGTCTCCGGCTCGTCCACCGGCACCCAGTCCATCTGCGCCCCCACCGCGGCCAGGCACAACCCCCAGGGGTCGTGCACGGGGGGCTTACCCAGCCGCTCCTCCACTGCACGGGCGACGAGGTAGGCGATCTGGGCGCCGGAAAGCAGGTGATCGGGGGGATCGACCCAGGGGGTGTCGGGAGGCCCGGGGTTTTCCAGCGGCAGGTGGTGGTCCGTCACGAGCACGTCGATCCCGAGCTGGCGCGCCCGGGCGATGGCTTCCAGGGAGGTGATCCCGGTGTCCACGGTGACGATGAGGCGGATGCCCGTGCGCGCAAAGCGTTCGACCTGCTCCACGTGCAGTCCGTAGTCCTCGTGGTAGAAGGGGTTGTAGCGACGTACCGGCGCGCCGTGGCGCGCCAGGGTGCGGAAAAGGATCGCCGTCCCGGTCACCCCGTCCGTATCGAAATCGCCAAAGACGAGGATCGGCTGCCTCCGCCGTACCGCCTCCACGAGGCGCGTCACGAGCGCTTCCATCCCCGGAATGCTCCAGGGGGAGCGGATCGCTTCGGGCCCAGCACGCGCGAGCGCCACAGCCTTGTGCGGCGGGAAACCATAGATCCGCTCCAGAGCGGCTGCGATCGTTTCCGTCGTGATGGGCGCGGCTTCCATAGCTTTCCTCTGCCTCCCGGGCATTATACGCCAAAGACGGGCCGCAGACAACCCGCACGGCGAGATCGCTTTTGACGCTGCTTTGCGGCGCGTGATATAATGCCAACAAACGTCGAGGTCTGGGGTTTTCTTAGCAGGAGGTGCTCGATGGGGGGCTCGGGGTCGCCGAAGGAAGCGGCCGCCGCCCCCCGCTCGATGGCGGGTCGGCATGCGGCTCGAGCGGGAAACGGGTGACGCCCTTCCGGACAGCGGAGGCAAGGAGGTAGAAACATGGCCGAACGGATCTTCATCGGGGTTGCCTGGCCCTATGCCTCCGGCTCGCGACACCTGGGACACGTGGCCGGCTTTGGCATCCCGTGTGACATCTTTGCCCGGTACCATCGGCTGGTGGGAAACGAGGTGCTGATGGTCTCGGGGACCGACGACCACGGGACCCCCACGACGTTGCGCGCGGAGCGCGAGGGCAAGACCCCGCAGGAAATCTCGGACTATTACAACCGGGAGATCGCCGACAACCTGGCGGAGCTCGGCATCTCCTACGACCTGTTCACGCGCACCAGCACGCGCAACCATTACCGCATCGTGCAGGAGATTTTCCTGCGGCATTACGAGCGCGGGACAGTCTTCAAGTCCACGATGCTCGGCACCTACTGCGAGCATTGTCGCCGATTCCTGCCGGACCGCTACGTGGAAGGGACCTGCCCCCACTGCGGCTACACCGAGGCGCGCGGGGACCAGTGCGACGCGTGCGGGCGGCCGCTCAACGCGACGGAACTGATCGAACCGCGCTGCAAACTGTGCGGGCACACGCCCGTCTTTCGCGAAACGGAGCACTTTTTCCTGGATCTACCGGCCTTCGAGGAACGGCTGCGCCGGTATCTGGCGGGAAAAGAGGCGTACTGGCGTCCCAATGTCCTCCATTTCACGTTGGGGTTGCTGGAGGAGGGGCTGAGGCCCCGTCCGATCACCCGGGACATCGAGTGGGGCGTCCCGATCCCCCTTCCTGGCTACGAGGACAAGCGGATCTACGTCTGGTTCGACGCCGTGATCGGGTATTTCTCTGCCAGCCACGAGTGGGCGAATCTCTCCGGTGACCCCGAGCGCTGGCGCCTCTGGTGGCAGAACCCCGAAGCCCGCCACTACTACTTCATGGGCAAGGACAACATCGTCTTCCACTCCGTGATCTGGCCTTCCATGCTTATGGGGTACGACGAAACCCTCCAGCTCCCCTACGACGTCGTCTCCTCCGAGTTCTTGACGATGGAGGGGAAGCGCTTCTCCACGAGCCGAGGCGTTGCCGTCTGGCTGCCCGATTTCCTCTCGCGGTACGAAGCAGACCCCCTGCGCTACTACCTCACGATCAACGGCCCCGAGACGCGGGACACCGACTTTTCCTGGGCCGAGTTTGTGCGCCGCAACAACGACGAGCTCGTGGCCACCTGGGGGAACTTGGCCCACCGTGTGCTCTCTATGACGCACCGGTACTTCGGCGGCGTGGTGCCGGAGCCGGCCGAACAGGACGCCCGCGACCACGAGATCCTGGCCCTTGTGGAGCAGACGTTCGCGACGGTGGGGGGCCTCCTGGCGCAGTGTCGTTTCAAGGCGGCGATACAGGAGGTGATGACCCTCGCGCAGGAAGCCAACCGCTACCTGGATGCCCGTGAGCCGTGGAAGACGGCCCGGGAGGACGAACCGCGCACCGCCACGACGCTCTTTGTGGCGCTGCGCGTGGTCGACTCCCTGAAGACGCTCTTCTGCCCGTTCACGCCGCACGCTTCCCAGGCGCTGCACACGATGCTCGGGTACGGCGGGACGATCGTCGGCGAACTGCGTTTCCAGGAGGTCGACGAGGACGGGAAGCGCCATCGGGTCTACCGCTGGCACCCGGGGGACTGGGAGGGGCGGTGGGCCCCGAGCGAGCTTCCACCCGGACAGCGCCTGGGCCGGCCGGAGCCACTCTTCCGCAAGCTGGACGAAAGCATCGTCGCCGAAGAGCTGGCCCGGATGGAGGCGCAGGCGCAGTAGGAAAGGACTGTCCCCATGCATCCGCTCTTGATTCCGGCCCTGTGCGTGGCCCTGGCGATCGAGGTGCTGCTTCCGCTGGGGGTCGCACTCTGGCTGCAGCGGCGGCTGCGGGCTCCCTGGCGCTATTTCGGCTACGGCGCGCTCGTCTTTTTCGTCTTCCAGATCCTTACCCGCGTGCCGGCGATGCAGTTGCTGCAGAGAGGCCTGAAGGACGTGCTGGCGGCCTCTCCCCGGGCACTGTTCGCCTGGATCGCCTTTGCGGCGCTCACGGCCGGCCTTTTCGAGGAGGGCGGCCGCTACCTGGGGTTCCGGATCCTTTGGAAGAAGGACGAGGCGAAAGGGTGGCCGCAGGCGCTCATGTACGGCGCGGGCCACGGGGGGCTGGAGTCGATGCTCCTGGTGGGAGGGGCGGCGTTGCTTTCGCTGATCCAGGTGCTCGCGCTCTCGCAGCTGGACCTGCAGAACCTTTCCCTCACGCCGGAGCAACTGGAGCAGGTTCGCCAGGCGCGCGAGGCGATCGCCGCAGCGACCTGGTGGATGCCGCTCCTGGGGGCGCTCGAGCGGGTCCTCGCGCTGACGATCCAGATCTCCCTCTCCGTGCTCGTGGTGCAGGTCTTTGTACGGGGACGCTTCTTCTGGTGGTGGCTTGCGCTGGGGTACCATTTCGTGGTGGACCTGGTAACGGCGCTGGCACTGCAATGGGGTCAGAAGTGGCTGGGGCAGGAGGTGGCATCCCTGGTGGTGGAAGGGATCGCGGCCCTCTTTGCCTTTCTGAGCGCCTGGATGATCTACCGGCTGCGGCCGCAAGCTGCGACCGAAGCTGTTCCCACCGCCTAGCGATCGCAGAGGAGAGCCCACGATGGGGCAACGGCTGGTACTCGTAGCCACGGGCGGGACGATCGCCATGGCGGCCGACGCCCGCGCGGGCGGCGCGGTACCGGTGTTGCATGGACAGGACCTCCTGTCGGGGCTTCCGGAGGGGCTGCCGCCGGTGGAGACCGTGGAGCACAGCCACCTTCCGAGCGCGCACATGACGCTGGAAGCGCTTTGGGCACTCCGGAACCGCGTGCGGGAACTGGCCCTGGATCCGAGCGTGCGGGGCATCGTGATCACCCACGGCACGGACACGATGGAGGAGACCGCCTACCTGCTCGACCTCACAGTGGAGGGAGAGGCGCCCATCGTGCTGACCGGGAGCATGCGGTCCGCAAGCGATCCCGGGTATGAAGGGCCGGGAAACCTCCTTGCGGCGCTGCGCGTGGCCGCGGCACCGGAGGCGCGAGGGGTGGGTGCGGTGGTGGTGATGGAAGATGAGGTGCACGCGGCGCGCGAGGTTACTAAGATGCACACGTCCAGCCCGGGTGCCTTTCGGTCTCCGTACTGGGGGCCGCTGGGGCGGGTGGAGGGAGAGCGGGTGGTCCTGCGCTGGCGCCCGGCACGACACGTCCTCTCCTGCGCGCGGCTCGAGGAACGGGTGCTGCTGATCCGGCTGGCGGTGGGGATGGACGACGGCCTGCTGCGGTATGCCCTGGAACGGGGGATGCGGGGCGTGGTGATCGAGGCGCTGGGAGGTGGGCGGGTGCCCCCCTGGTGGATGCCGACCGTCCGGGAAGCGATCGCCGACGGCGTAGCGGTGGTGATCGCTTCGCGCTGCGTGGCCGGCCGGGTGGGGGACCGCTACGGGTATGCCGGGGCCTGTCGGGAGCTGGAGGCTATCGGAGCGATCCCCTCGAACGGGCTGAGCGGGGTGAAGGCGCGGCTCAAACTCATGGTGGCTTTGGGAGCGGGTTTGAGCGTGCAGATGTGCCGGGAAGCATTTGCCCGCGAGCCCTGACCCGCGGCCTTTCTCCTGAACGGAAAAGGGAGACAAAGCTCCCCTGCTTGTTTCACCGGGTTGGGCTAGACCTCCGATCAGAGCACGCGATCGGCCTTCGCAGGCACTTCTGCCCCGGCCTCTTTACCCTGAGAGCGGAAAGGAATCTTCTAGGGCAGGAGGCTTGTCCACCTGCGCCCTTTCCCAAAGGAGCGGGGAAAGCCTTGTCGGTCCGGTTTCGATCAGGGGGTGGGAGCCGCTGTGGGAGCGATGGGAAGGGGGGTGGGCGTGAGC
>JBMFPK010000063.1:0-10623 GCA_049969155.1 Chloroflexia bacterium
GTCAGCCGTGCCTGGTAGCTCTTACCTTCGTACTGGTAGGCACCCTGGGCGTCCGCGCCGAAGAGGGTCGCCCCGGCGGCGAAGTAGTGGACGTTCAGGAAGCGCAGTTTGTCGGAGACCGTGTCGTCCTCCAGCCCAGCGATCAACCGGTTCACGCTGACCGTCGACTCGCGGCCCTGATGGCAGGTCATACAGAGGTTCGTGTCCGGGTTGCCGCTGTCGATCTTGGCCCCGCTGGGGAAGGTCACCTGTTGCACCTCGAAGCGGGAGAAGGTGGCAAAATCGTTGTGGCAGGTCGAGCAGAAGAAGTTGCTCGAGGGCTCGACGGCGATGTTCGTCCCGTTCTTGACAAAGACGGGCAGTCCTCCCGCGGTATGGCACCTGGCGCAGGTCCCCGGCACCTCGCCCTCCGTATCCCAGTGCCGGAACGCCTCCTCGGAGCTGGCAAAGTGTCCGGCATCCAGTCGGTGCGCTTTGCTCAGGTCGATCGGCTGGGCGAGTCTGGTGTTCAGGTCCTCGATCGAGTCATAGAGCAACTCGATCACGTACTTGCCGCCGTGCGCGTAGGCCCCGGGATCCTTCACCGAGAACTGGTAGTTGTAGGCGGCCCGGGCCAGCCGGCCGGTCCAGGCATTGTACTTGTTCCCCGGTTTGGCCTCGTCGGGGTCTGCGGTGCCGTTCCCGTTCGTGTCGATGAAGAAGTAGGGGTAGGAAGCCGGATCGTAGACGATCGGGGTCTTGGAGACCTCCTTCGCGTAGGCCTGGATGGCCTGGTAGAGCAGGTTGCGCAGGCCCTCGATCTCGTAGAAGATCCCCTCCTGGCTGTCGCCGTCCCCGTCATAGTCCGGGCCGGAGCTGACCATGCGGATGTTGCGAAGGTCTTCCACCTTGGTCACGCCCCGGTGGCACTCGGCACACCGCTCCACGCGCACCTCGAGCGAGTGGGAATCGTGGCAATCGAGGCAGGTGTCGATCCCCTCGACGTGCGCGAACTTGGCGTCGTAGGCCTTGCCCGGGTACTGGTACCCACCGGCCGCAAACCGGCCGTAGAGGGTGGCCGCGGCCGCCGTGTAGTGGACGTTCGTGAAGCCAAGCTGGTCGCTCACCGTGTCAGCATCCGTGAGGCCGGCCGCGGCGATCGACTCGTCCACCCGCGACCCCGAAGCGACTCCCTGATGGCACTGCGTGCAGCGCGCCTCGGGACCGAGTCCGGAGACCACGGCGCCCGAGGGGAAGACGGTGCTCGTCAACGCCATCGTCGCCGCGTTGTGGCAGGCAACACAGGTGATCACGCTGCCGGTCGGGGCCGCCTTGTCCACAGTCCCGGCCGCGCTGCCGTCCAGCCCCAGGAAGTCCTGGAAGCCGGGCGTGCTGTGACACTTGGCACAGGTCGGAGGGATCTCCGGCGGGGTTGCCTCGTTCCAATGGGTGAAGGCCTCCGCGCTAGCATCAGCGTGCGCCGAGGCTGCCCACAACTCCTCGAAGGGGGCTTCCGCTGCCGGCGTGGGGCAGGGCGGGCACGGTTCCGCCGTCGGACACGGCGTTACGGTCGGCTGCGGGGACTGGGGGCCACAGGCCGCCAGGGCCAGGACACAGGCCAGTCCGAGCAACACGAGCAGAGCATGTTTCATCGGCAACCTCCTCTTGAGTCTCCTACGGGGGATTGCGAAGAGCTCTTCCACGGTTACCCCCAGGCCACAGGTTCCTCGTGCGATCACCTCCTTTCCGACGCGAGGCGCCGCCATCCTCGGCCTGCCGCTTTCGCCCGGGACGGCTCCCGGGCGGAACGGTAGCAGCCTGCTCCCGCAGCGCAGCCGTTGCACGCACCGGTTCCGCCCCAAAGAGCGGAAGGAATTGCACCGCAAGCGTAAAGCCGAGCAACGCGTGGGCGAGGATGGCCAGCGTGGTCACCCACTCCACCCAGGTGGGACGGTAGGTGGTCAGGGCACCGACCAGCTCTCCGGGCACGTACCCGACGTGCACGAGCAGGGCCGAGAGGTTCACGTCCCACCGGGCGCACACCAACCCGATCGCCGCAAGCCCACACCCGACCCCGAGTGCCCAGGGCTGCTCCCGCAGACGCGGCACCAGCAACAGGAGTACGGGGACAAGCCCGCCGAGGAGCATCTCCCCGAGCCAGAAAGTTGGGGAAAGGGGGCCCCGGGTGAGGAGCTCCAGGCCCTCCACACGCCCCGGAAGGTGCGTGTAGGCCATCGCCAGCAGATCCCAGAGGCGGATGTAGAGGTAGACCGCGAGGGCGGCCCCCACAAAGCGCCCGAGCCGTTCGAGGGTCTCCCTAGGGACGACAGCGCGCCGCAGCACCCGGCCCGCCACCAGCGTCGCCACGATCGTGAGCGCGGGCCCTGCAGCCACCGCGTTCGCCAGGAACATCACCGCCGTCCCGGGCTTCCCCCACAGGGGACGGGCGGTGAGCACGGCGTACGTGGCCCCCAGGGACGACTGATGCAGCAACGAGAGGAAAAGCCCCAGGACCGCCAGCACCGGAGCCAGGTCGTGCGCCTTCTGCAGCAGCCGCGCGAGCCGTGGGGCGCGCGATTCAAACCAGCGCGCGTAGCCCACAATCGGCGCCGCCTCCATCACGAGCACGCCGGTATACAGCACCACGCACATCGTGATCTCCCAGAGCACCGAGTGTGGGTTCCAGAAGACCAGCGGGTGCCAGAACCGATCCGGGCGCCCCAGGTCCAGAAAGAGGGCGAGGGCCGCGGATGTGTAGCCGAGAAGCCCGACGACCACCGCCACCCGCGCCAGCGGTCGAAACTCCCTCAAGTGCAGGAGGTAGATCGCGGCGGAAAGGAGGAATGCGCCGGCCCCAAGGCCGATCGCCGAGAGGTCCACCGTGATCCACAACCCCCAGGGAGCCAGGTCGTGCATCCCGGTGACGACCAGCCCTCGCGTGTAGACGTGCCAGGCGCCGACGCCTCCTACCGCGAGAAGCAAGAGCAGCAGCGCCGTCCACGGGAGAAAGTAGGGATGGCCACGCAGCCAGTCTTTCATCTCACAGCCTCCTCTCCGGAGGCGTCGTGGGCGGCAGCACCTCCAGCGTGGTCAGGTAAAAGACCCGTGGGGATGTACCCAGGTCCTCCCGCAGCCGGATGTGGGGGCGCTCGGCCAGCAGGCGGGAGACGGTGCTCTCCGGGTCGCTGAGGTCGCCGAAAAAGCGGGCGTTGACCGGACATTCGACCACACAGGCCGGTGTCGCCTCGCGATCCACACCAGGTGTCAGGCCACGGGCCAGCCCCAGATCGATGCGCTGGATGCAGAAGGTGCATTTTTCCACCACGCCTCGGGGGCGACGCTGCACCTCCGGCAACCCCCAGTTCGGCACATAGGGGTTCGTGCCCTTCCAGCGTTCCCAGTTGAAATGACGCGCCTCATAGGGACAGGCCACCATGCAGTACCGGCACCCGATGCACCGCTTGTAGTCCATCACCACAATCCCATCGGGTCTGCGGTACGTCGCCCCCACGGGGCAGACACTCACACAGGGAGGATGCTCGCAGTGCATACAGGGCCGAGGGAGGAACACCTTGCCGCCGGCCAGCTCCGTCTGCACGAGCACCTCGTTCCAGGGAACGTCGGGGCGCACATCGTTCGTCGCCAGGCAGGCATACGTGCAGTAGTTGCAACCGATGCAGGCCCCCTGATCGATCACCATCGCCCAGCGGTGCCCGGTCCCTTCCGCGGCGGGAGGCGAGCGGAAGAACGTGCGCAGTGCACTTGTGCGGGACGCCGGCCGGATCCACCGGTCGATCAGCGGGGCAAGCCCGGCGACACCCAGCAGGCCGAGGAATTCCCTACGCGTGAGCCGGGCCATTCTTCTTCCCTCCGGAGCGACGGTACAGCAGCCAGGAAAGAAGGGCGCCCACCAGCAGCCCGCCCAGCGCGCCGCCGATCGAACCGAAGATCAGGTTGCGCTGCGCGTCGACGCGCATCTCCCCGACCTGCTGCTCGAGCACGCTGATGCGTTGCATCAACGCGACATTCGCCTCCCCGGCTGGCGCGAACTCGGCACGGCGGCTGTGGATGCTATCCCGGGTGTGGCACTGGGTACAGGCCTGCGACTGCACCGAGAAAAGGTGGCCCGTCGGCGCGGTGCCGCCGGTCATCGAGCTGTCCAGCGGCCGGTACATATGGCAATCCGCGCATACCACGCCGTGCTGCGCGTGCGCAGCATGGGCAAAGTCCTCCGCGCGGTCCCCGTGACAGGTGGCACACAGCGCCGTGGAGGTGGGAAAGAGAAGCCCCTGGGAGTGCACGGCATGGCAACTTGCGCACTTGACTCCCCGCTGGCTGTGGCCGCTCAGCTGCCATTCCTGGTAAGTCGTCGTGTGGCAGACGCCGCACCGCTCCGCTGCGGGGTCCACCGGCATCATGTCGGTTTCCGGGTGCCCTTCCTGGTAGGTCCCATGGCACGATTCGCAGGTCACCCCCTCCGCCACGGGCATCCCGGTGTTGGGGTTGTATCCGGTCGCGTGGCAGGCCAGGCAGTACCCGGGTTTCCGGTTCTCCGCCCAGGCGGCCTGGAACACCTCATCCTCGAACGCCCGCGAATGGGTCGATCCCTGCCACTCCTGGTAGTGCGGCTTGTGGCACCCCGCACAGAACTCCGGCCCCTTGTAGGCTGCGGGGGACACCGGTGGGAGCGTCGGCAGCTCCGTCGCAACCGGGCTGGCACGAGTGGGTGCGGCACTCGGCGAAGGGGGCCATGTCGGTGTAGTCCCCGAAGGCTGGTGACACTGCAGGCAGGTCTCCTCGCCGCGCCCGGCGTGGTCCTCGGGCACCGCCAGGTTCCCGGAGGCGTGGCAGGTGAGACAGGCTTCCCGCCCCTCGAGCGCGTGCGGGACAGGAGGGATCTGTTGTTGGGGCGTGGCACCGACGACGCCCCCGAGGGCTGTGCCGCACAGGGCACCGCCCAAGGCAAGCAGGACGATCCATTTCCAGCGCATCAGGGCCCTCCAAACCGTCTGTCAGCCTGGTTCGTGAAATGGGCCACATACGATTTTACCGGCAGATCCGCCTGCCGTCCCGGGACAAACGTCCCAAGGGCCCCGGGCCTTCCGTCCTGCACAGAAGGAATTGGTTCCCGTCCGGGAAAGCGCAGAATTGGGCGGCATAGCGAAAGGGGTTATGCTCCCTCTTCCGACAGAGGAGCGATCTCCTCGATATGGTGCTGGAGGGCGTAAGTCGCGTCCTGGACGCGCGAGGCCAGGTTCAGCTTATCCAAGATCGTGCTCACATAGTTGCGCACCGTCTTTTCCCGAAGGCCCAACGTCCGCGCGATCTCCTTGTTGCTCAGGCCGCGGGACACGAGCGCGAGCACCCGCAGCTCCTGCTCCGTCAGCCCGGAGAACGCCTCCCGATGGGCACGGTAGGTCGACTCCCGCAGCCGACCCAGCACGCGCCCGGTGACCGCCGGGTCCAGCAGCGCTTCCCCTCTCCCCACGGTCTCGATCGCATGCACCAGCGCCTCGCTGCCGATCTGCTTGAGCACATAGCCGCAGGCTCCCGCCGCAATGGCGTCGAACAGGGCCGCATCGTCCTCGAAAGAAGTGAGCATGATGATCCGGGTGTCCGGCAGAGCGCTGCGGATCTCCCGGCAGGCATCGACACCCGATTTGCCCGGCAGACGAACGTCCATCACCACAACGTCGGGGTGCAAACGCAGCGCCTGGGCCACCGCTTCGTCGGCCGTAGCGGCTTCCCCCACAACCTGCAGGTGGGGATAACGCGCAAGAAGCGTGCGCAAGCCCAGACGGACCACCTCGTGGTCATCCACGATCAGGATACGCCAACGCGGATGCGTCATCGCCAGACCCCTCCGCCCCACCGGGGCGTGCACAAAGGCACGGCGCCTCCAGAAGCACGCGAGTCCCGCCGCCGGGACGGCTGTCGATGCGCAGCTGCCCTCCCAGGAGGGCAGCCCTTTCCTGCATATTCCGCAGTCCCATTCCCTTCCCTGCCTGCAGCGCCGCTTCCGGAACAAAGCCGCAGCCGTCGTCCTCGACGGTCAACCGCAGCCTAGTCGCATCGAAATCGAGGTGAACAGAGGCCCGACGCGCCTGGGCGTGCCGCACGATGTTGCTCAGCGCTTCCTGGGCGGCAAGGTAGATCTGGAAGGCCCGGTCGGGGGGTACCGCGCATCGGGGGCCGTGCACCCGAAAGTCGATCTCGAGCAGGGTATTCAGGCGCACCTCGCGCACCAGGTCGGCCAGGCGCCGGATCAGGCTCTGCTCCGTCCCCATCTGCTGCAGGTCGAAGATGTAGGCACGGATCTCCTGGATCACCTGGTTCAGGCTTTCCATGACCCCTCGGATCTTCCTGCGGGCCTCCTGTGGGGATTCGAGAACGGTGTGGTAGGCGTCCTCCAGCCGCAAGCCGGCCGCGTAGAGCGACTGGATCGTCCCGTCGTGCAGTTCCCGGCTGATCCGCTCCCGGTCGGCCAAGAGGAGGTTCCGGCGTTCCACATCTGCAAACAACGCCTCCGTTTCGGCCTCGAAGACTTCCAGTGCCCGACCGATGAGGAGAGCCATTGCGACGCCATCCAGCGCCCGCAGGATGGGGACAAAGACGCCGATCGCGTAGAGGACGGTCGGGTAGGCCAGCCACTCCCCGGGGAAAAACGGGCCGGCCACAGCCAAGATGGCGCCGACCAGGCCGAAAAATGCCAGCGAGATTGCAGCCCCCAGAAGGTACCGCGCGATACCCGGAAAACCGGCCGCCCGCACCTCCCGGTCCTGCTCGAGCAATCCCAGGCACGAGAGGACCGAACCCGGAAAGCCCAGCAGGTAGCGCGCCAGCAAATCGCCGGTGCTGAGGATCACATCCTTGGGCGCCCGCACCCCCACCCAAAGGTACAGCAAGCCGAGGAACCACAGCAGGATCAGGGTGCCCGGCATCCAGCGCCACACACGCCCCGCTCGGCCCGCCGGTCGGAGAAGCTCCGTGCCGAACTGGAACAGCAGCCCCATCGCTGCACCGCGCGCGAGGAGCTGCAGGATGGCCAGACGGGTCGCGGATGCCGGCAGGAGAAGTTGTTCCTGCAAGGGCACAAACAGGTTCCCCCACTCGTTCAACCCGTAGAGGATGCCAAACCATGCGAACAGCCCCAGCCACCTCGCCAGCCGCAGGCGACTGAAACGCCGGCGCTGCAGGGCAGAAGCCAGGCCCATGGAGAAGAAAGACAACCCTCCGATGAAGTAGATCAGAGCTCGGTTGTTGGCGAAAAACGCGTTCAGTTTCTCCAAGTCCGCCTCCGCGGGGACGCACCTCTGCCCATACTATACCAGACCCCGCATTCCGACGCAACCGCGCGTGCCTCTTGTAGGGGCGAATGGGATGTGCTATAATTTTCTCAGAGCAGGCCAGGCGACCGCGGGCGGTGTAGGCCGCTCGAGGAAAGTCCGGGCTCCACAGGGCAGGACGCTGGGTAACACCCAGGCGGGGTGACCCGCAGAAAGTGCCACAGAGACCAGACCGCCGGCCCCCAGCGGGCCGGTAAGGGTGAAACGGTGGGGTAAAAGCCCACCGGAGGCCCAGGCGACTGGGCCTGCCGGGCAAACCTCGTCCGGAGCAAGGCCAAACAGGGGCTGGGTGGCCCGCCCTTCGGGCGAAAATCGCCCGAAGCCCCGGGTAGGCCGCTTGAGCCGGCGGGAAACCGTCGGCCCAGAGAGATGGTCGCCCAAGGCCGGCCGCTTGCGCCGGAGCCGGCCCCAGACAGAACCCGGCTTATCGGCCTGCTTGCCGCCCGGGGGCCACCCCCGGGCGGCCGGCGCAGCCTGGCGGTACGTTTGGCCTGCGGGACAAGCCGGTTCTTCCAGGGACACGGTCGCCCCCATGCGCAAGAATGGACCAGAGCAGGGCAGCCAGGCAACAGCGGCAAACCCCGAAAGGAGTTCGGATCGGGTGCCGTTGCACCTCCACAGAGAGCGCTTCCTGCGGTGGCTGAGTAACCTGGAGCAGATGGACCATCTCCCCGCGGTGAAGAAGGAGGTCCACGAGCTCTGGCAAACCGCGCGGGAAGCCGCCAGGGACGGGCAAGGGCTCTTTCTCGCCCAAGGAGGACCGGAGGCGTTTACCGTACGTCGCGATGTATGGCTCGCGGAGCTTGCGCAGGTCCTGGATGCGCGCACACTGGATCGGGCCCGCTACTACCTGCGGAGGATGCGGAACGCCGCCGAGGGAACCCGAACGGGCAGTGTCAACGACATCAACCTGCTGCGCTGGAAAGAGTATGACGAGATCCTCACCGACAGCCTGTGGTTGCTCGACCAGAGGGACCGTTCCGGCGCCCACCTCGGCTGGTACTGGGGAAACTTTGTCCCGCAGATCCCTCGGCAAATCATGTTGCGCTATACGAAACAGGGGGAATGGGTGCTGGACGCCTTTGCGGGAAGCGGTACCACGCTGATCGAGTGCCGCCGCCTCGGAAGGAACGGCTTGGGCGTCGAACTGAACCCCGATGTCGCCGAACGGGCACGCGAGCGGGTGGCCGCCGAGCCGAATCCGAACGGGGTCGTGAGCGAGCTCGTCGTCGGGGATAGCCGGGCGATCGATTTCCCAGCCGTATTGCACGCCCACGGCGTCGAACAGGTGCAACTGCTCTTGCTCCACCCGCCGTACCACGACATCATCCGTTTCTCCGAGGACCCCCGGGATCTTTCGTGCGCCGAGACCCCAGAGCGTTTCCTGGAGATGTTCGGAGAGGTGGTCGACCGGGTGACGCCCTGCCTAGCAAGAGGACGCTACCTGACCCTCGTGATCGGGGACAAGTACACACGGGGCGAGTGGATCCCGTTGGGTTTCCTCTGCATGCAGGAGGTGTTGCGCCGGGGCTACCGCCTGAAGAGCATCGTGGTCAAGAACTTTCAGGATACGCGGGGAAAAAGGAACCAGGAAGCGCTCTGGCGTTACCGGGCGCTCGCTGGCGGGTTCTACGTGTTTCGCCACGAGTACATCATGGTTTTCCTCAAAAGACAGCCCGGAGCCACGCCGCTCCCTCGAAGCGGCAGGTGAGGGACCTATGGCTGAAGAGCGGTATACGGTTGCCATATTGACGGTGAGCGACCGCGGAGCCCGCGGCGAACGGGAAGATCGCAGTGGTCCGGCGGTGCGGGAAGCGCTGGCCGGCCTCCCAGGCGCCTGTGTGGTCGAGGAAGCGATCGTCCCCGACGAGATCCCGGCCATCGAGGCGGCGCTGCGCCGCTGGGTCGCCGAGGGAGTGGACCTCATCCTGACCACGGGGGGCACCGGCTTCTCGCCGCGCGATGTGACCCCCGAAGCGACCCGACGGGTGATCGAGCGCGAAGCACCCGGGCTCGCGGAAGCGATGAGGGCGAGCAGCCTGGCACGGACCCCACACGCGATGCTTTCCAGGGCGGTAGCCGGCATCGCCGGCAGCACCCTGATCGTGAACCTGCCCGGAAGTCCACGCGCTGCCCGGGAGAACCTGGAAGCGATCCTGCCGGCTCTCCCCCACGGGCTGTCGAAGCTGAAAGGTGACCCTAGAGAGTGCGGTTCGGCCGCCTGAAAGGAGCCCTATGGAGCAAGCGCGCCTGAAGCTCCTCCTGCGCGAGGCGATCAAGAGCCTCCAGTCCGGGAACAAGGAATGGGCTCGAGAGTGTCTGACGCGCATCCTGAAGGCGAACCCCCGCCACGAGGAGGCCTGGCTCTGGCTCAGCGCGGTCCTCGAAACTCCCGCCGAGAAGCGCTACTGCCTGGAGAAGGTCCTCGTGATCAACCCCAACAACGAACAGGCCCGGACAGGCCTGCAGCAGCTTTCCGCCCTCGAGTCGGGCTATCGCCCGCCCAAACGGACCATCTGCCCGATGTGCGGAGAACCGAACCCTCCTGCTGCCTTCCAGTGCGCCAACTGCGGCCAGGACCTGTTCGTCCAGTGCCCGTCGTGCGGGGAGCGGGTCGATATTGACCGCACGTCCTGCGCGCATTGCGGGCTGGAGCTCGGGGACTCGGCGGACGGCGCGGCCTACTTTTTCCGCCTGGGCGAGCTCTACCTGCAGCACGGGAAGCCCAAGCAGGCCCTCGCCGTATGGGACAAGACGCTCATCCTGGAGCCCGACTTCCCGGGCATCGCCGAGGTCGCCGCGGAAGCTTTCCTGGCGACCGGACAGCGCGAACTCGCGTTGCAGAGCCTGCGCCGCGCGCTGGAGGAAGCCACCGAACCGGCTCAGCGGCGGAAGATCCGGCTACGGATGGCAAGGGCATACCGCGACTGGGGCCAGCTGGACGAGGCCGTTCGCCTCTGCCGGGAAATCCTCCACGAAGACCAGGAAGCCCGATCCCCCCAGGCGGATGTCTACGCGGAGCTCGGCCGACTTTACGAAGCGGCCGGCGACGAGGAAGAGGCCCGGCAGCACTACGAAATGGCCCTTCTCTTGGACGAGCAGCTCCACGAGGTGCGGCTGGCTCTGGCAGACCTGTTGCTTGCCCAGGGGTACGAATACCGGGCCCTGTCCGAATACCGGGCCCTGCAAACGGTGGAAGGCCCGGTCGGGCAGCAGGCTGCGGAGCGCATCCGCTCCCTGCGCCCGCCCGTGCCCGAGGAGTTCCGCAACCGCTGGCAGGAGACGTTGCGCGGTGTCG
>JBMFPK010000064.1:0-10613 GCA_049969155.1 Chloroflexia bacterium
GTATATTCCCGGGTGCAGGTGCGGTTCACCCGGGAGATTTGCCATGGAAACTGCCCTCATTGCGATTTGCCTTCTGATCCTGATCGCGCTGGCTATCCAGACACCCGCGGGGGAAGAGGAGGCCGAGGAAAGGGCTGCCTCCCCTCGCGAACGGGCCCGGCGCGCGGTGCGGGCACTCTTTCGCAGCACCCACAAGCGCCTTCCGTGACATCCGTGCGCGCTGCCCGCAGCTGGCCGAACGGCGCTTCCTTGCGGCCGCTTTGCGCAGAGCGCATCCGACATCGGGGACAGCGGCCTTGCTGCCCCTCCGGTTCGGGGAAAGCGCCCGCCCCTCACGGAGGCTCCACCTGACTTGCAGCATTTGCGGGCCCCTTCCCGTTATGCTATACTCAGTGCGGAAGCGGCCCGGCCGCACCACACGATCTGGGGGAGTCCGGTATGTGCGGAATCGTCGGCTACGTCGGTCATCGGTCCGCATTGCCCATCTTGCTGCGGAACCTGAATCTCCTGAGCTATCGCGGCTACGACTCGGCGGGCATCTCGATCGCCTACGATAACCGGCTGTACATTGCCAAGACGGCCGGCAAGGTAAGCGATTTGGAGGCCCTGATCGGCGACGCACCCGTCGAGGGCTCGACCGGCATCGGGCACACCCGCTGGGCTACCCACGGCGCACCCACCCAGGTCAATGCGCACCCTCACACGGACTGTCGTGGACAGATCTCCCTGGTGCACAACGGCATCATCGAGAACTACTACGAACTGCGGGAGGAGCTCAGGGCGCGTGGTCATACGTTCGTATCCGAGACGGACACCGAGGTCCTTGCCCACCTGATCGAGGAGTACTACGACGGGGATCTCACAGGGGCCGTGCGCCGAGCGATGCGACGCGTGCGGGGGGCGCTGGCGATCGCCGTCATCAGCCGGTTCGAGGAAGACAAGATCGTCGCGGCAAAACTGGACACGCCCCCGCTGATCATCGGGCTGGGACGCGGCGAGAACTTTGTCGCCTCGGACATCCCCTGCTTGCTTGCGGACACGAACAAGGTATACATCCTGGAGGACGGCGAGATCGCCGAGGTCACCGCGGAGAACGTGCGCATCTCTTCCTTCCTGGAACAACCGACCCCGCGCGTGTACGAGCGCCAGGTCACCGTCGTCGAATGGACCGCGGATATGGCCGAGCGGGGCGGCTATCCCCATTTTATGCTGAAGGAGATCTACGAGCAGCCGAACACGATCCGGGATACGCTTCGGGGGCGGCTGGACCGTGAGAACCACCGCATCTGGCTGGAAGGGTTCCCGCTGAGCGCTCGCCAGATCCAGCAGACGCAACGCCTGACTATGGTTGCCTGCGGGACGGCGTACCACGCCGCGCTTGTGGGCAAGTACCTCTTCGAAGAGCACCTGCGGATCCCCACCGAGGTAGATATCGGATCGGAGTACCGCTATCGGCATCCGATCGTGAATCCGGGCGACATCGTGATCGCCATCAGCCAATCCGGCGAGACGGCAGATACGATCGCCAGCGCCCGGGAGGCACAGGCCCAAGGAGCAACGGTCATCGCCATCACGAACGTCGTGGGCAGCACGCTTTCGCGGCTCGCCGAGGCGACACTGTACACGCGGGCCGGCCCGGAGATCGCCGTGGCTTCGACGAAAGCGTTTGTCGGGCAACTGATCGCCCTCTATCTGCTCCTCCTCTACTTTGCCCAGTTCCGGTTGCCCCGCTGGACGGACGCGCTGGAGGAGATCTTTGCGGGGCTCCCCGGACTTGCCGACAAAGCTCAAGAGCTCCTGAACGATACATCCGGCATCCAGGAACTGGCGCGGGAGATCAGCCGGGCGAGCGCCTGCTTCTTCCTCGGCCGGCACTTGGATGACCCGATCGCGCGCGAGGGATCCCTCAAGCTGAAAGAGATCTCCTACATCCATTCCCAGGGTTACGCGGCCGGCGAGCTGAAGCACGGCACACTGGCCCTCATGGAGCCGTCTACCCCCGTCATCGCGCTCGCCACACAGTCCGCACTCCGGGAGAAGATGATCAACAACATCCAGGAGGTGCGCGCGCGGGGCGCTCCAGTGATCCCCGTCGTCCCCGAAGGGATCCGTGAGGTCGAAGCCCTGGGAGGAAACCGGATCGAGATCCCACAGACCTGCGATCCCCTGGCTCCGGTGCTCGCCGTCATCCCGCTCCAGCTGCTCGCATACTACTGCGGGCTCGAACGCGGATGCGACATCGATCAGCCGCGCAACCTGGCCAAGAGCGTCACCGTGGAGTAGGCGCGATGGATTTCTGGAAGTGGTTCGTCCCGGGTCTACATGTCAAACGGTGGCTGGCCTGCCTGTTTTTGGGCATCCTATGCCTGGCTCTGGGCGTGGCCTATGTGCTCGTGCACTTTTACCGCACCGAGGCTTTCCCGGCCTGGACGTACTACGTGACCTTGCAGTTCATCCCACGCCTGTGGAGAGGCGTGCTCTTCCTGGCGCTCGGGGGCGTGCTGATCGTGGTCGCGTTTCGACAGCTGGCCCGCACCTTCCTGCACGCCCTTGCCCCGAAGGCCGAACAGAGCCTTGCCGAGATCGTCTACCGTTATCAGCGGAGCGAGCGGGGAAAGCGTGTCCTGGTCATCGGCGGCAGCACCGGCACGGTGCTGCTGTTGCGCGCTTTGCGGCGCCAGGGACGCGACCTGAACGTGCAGGTGGTCACCACGGGCCTGGAAAGCAGCCGCATCTTTTCCCGCATCGAAGAAGAGCTGCGCCTGTCGGGAGGGCGGGTCCTTTTCCCCACCCGCGAGGATGTCGCCGTGTACGCGGAACTGGAGGACGGGAGCCTCGTGAGCGGGCTGGATGCCGTGGGAGCTCCCGGCAAACCCGCGCCGATCCGGCGTGTGTTCCTGGGGCGGAAGATCAAGGAAAGCGGTGTTCTGGGCGATGGCTTTCGGCAATTGGTGCTTCAGTCGCAAAGCGGGTTGGAAGCGAACCCCGAGGTTCTGGAAGCGATCGCCCGGGCCGAACTGATCATCTTCGGGCCGGCCAGCCTCTACACCGGCATCCTTCCCTGCCTTACCCCACCCGTCGCCGAAGCAGTGCGGCGCAGCCGCGCGGCGAAGCTCTTCCTCTGCAACCTCATGACCGAGCCGGGCCAGACGGAAGGGTACTCCCTCTCCCAACATCTGCGCGCCCTGTACGAGCACGCCCAGATCGTCCCGGACTTTGTCCTGGTCAACAACGGACCGATCTCCGAGCGGGTGCTGGCCCGATACCGTCAGGATCGAGCCGAACCGATCGTCTATAACCCGGCGGTCGATCGCCCTTCGTCCAGCCTGTCGTTTGAAGGGAACGCCGAAACGCTCCTGGTCGAAGGGGCCATCCTGCTACAGCGGGACCTCGTAGCCGAGATCCGTGACGAAATCCCGGTCGAGGTGGACGGGCGCATCGAGTACCGGAGCATGGTCGTCATCCGGCACGATGACGAGAAGCTGGCACAGGCCATTTCGGAGCTGATGGTGCGCCAGCTCGCCTGGGGTTACTCGGCATAAGCAGGAGGGGGTCCGATGGAAAAGATCGCCCTGTTCCGCCGCCTGGTCAAGCTGAACGACGGGCAGAACGTCCTGCTGCGTCCCCTGGTCGCCGAAGACCGGGAGAACCTGGTGGCGCTCTTTCAGACCGCCTCTGCTGAGGACCGTCGCTTCCTCAAGCACGACGTGCACGACGCGGCACTGGTCCGCTCCTGGGTGGACGAACTGGACTACAGCCGCGTATTGCCGATCGTCGCCGAGGTCGGCGGCAGACTGGTGGGAGAAGCGACGCTCCACTTTGGCCGGCGGTCCACCCGTCATATCGGGGAGGTGCGCATCTACCTGGAGCCAGCCTACCGCGGAAAAGGCTTGGGCTCCCAGATGCTGCGGGAGCTCATCGGCCTGGCACGCCAGTGCGGCCTCCTGTACCTGCTCGCCGAAGTGGTTTTGGAGCAGACGGAGGTCATTCGGGCATTTCAGAACCTGGGCTTCCGCATGGAAGCCTCGATCCGCGACTACTTCATGACGGAGGACGGCCGTACGTATAACGTCGTACTGATGATACTTCCGCTCCAGCAGGAGGCGCGATACGAGTTCTAGGCGTCCCCCTTCAAGCGCTCCGCGATTTCCCTTTGGGCTTTCCGCATGCGGCCCTGTTTCCTCAACCCACGCCACGCGGCCCGCACACAGGCACGGACATCGTCGAGCGAACCGGAGTTCTCGATGACGCGGTCTGCGCGGGCTACCTTCTCCGCCTGAGGGGGCTGCGCGCGAATGCGCGTCGACGCTTCCTCCGGAGATAGCCCCCGGCACTCCACGAGCCGACGGAGCTGTTCCTCCTCCGGACAGGTCACGACCCATACTTCGTCGCACCAGTCCGCGATCCCGGATTCGAACAGCTTAATCGCATCGATCACCGCGACCCGCGCCTTCACACCTTCCAGCCACTGACGGGCCTCTTGCAACACGGCAGGATGCACGATGGCTTCCAGGCGGGCCAGAGCTTCCGGATCGGAGAACACGATCTTCCCGAGCGCGCGGCGATCGATCTCCCCGGAAGCTGCCAGGATGGAATCCCCAAACGCCTCCACGATCGCGCGGTGTACGGGAGTTCCGGCGCGCATGACATCGTGCGCGACGGCATCGGCATCGAGCACGGCGGCCCCCAGCCGCCGCAGCTCCCGCAGCACGGTGCTCTTGCCGCAGGCGATATTGCCCGTCAGTCCGATCAAGTATGGACGCGACATCCGTGCAATCTCCTGAAAGGCGGAAACTCAAGGGGTAACGCGGTCTGGAATGTCGCGCGGCAGCGGTAACAGCTGAGCATCCCACACCTCTGCCAACGCTCGCAGCACCTGCGGCTGCTCGATCCACGGGTTGGACACCACCCTGAGGGCTGCGCGACCCGGCTCTGAAGTCCCGCAGTACGGGCCGTCCGACCAATCCAGCGGCGATCCACGTGAGGTCAGTTCCTCCTGGGGGACGGGCCAGAACAGCGGCAATGAAAGGATCTCGTCCAAGTTGTCAACCGGTTCCCGGAACGTGAACACGAGGGTGTAGCGGCCCTTCACCTCGACGCCCGGCAGCCCCCATACCGGCTCTCCCTGGCTGCCAATGCTTTCGGCCGGAGGTGCAAGCAGGCGACCCAGCGCTCCAGCCCCGCCGCGGCGCAAGGCGAGGATAAGGGCCGCGAGCACATCGCCAGCCTCCAGTTCCCGCACGCGTTTCACCTCCAGGGTATCCGGATCGCACCGTACCCAGTAGATCCCTTCGCGCAGCCGGATGGTCTGCTGCAGGCCGTCCTCCGACCTTTCCCACGATTCCACCAGAACTGGGACGGGCTGCCCATCCGGACCCGGGTGCCAGAGCCCGAGGAAACGTACCTGATCGAGCAAAGGCACCCCAACAGGGCCCGAGGGTGCCAGCACGTTCAACCGCTCGAACGCCGGGATCACCCACACCGGCACGGCCCCAGGCAGGGGCGCTTCCCGCGACCCCTCCGCGAGCCAATCGGCGGGAAGAAACGGGTTCCGTACGAGTTCCAGGCCGCCCTCCGGGTGCCTGGCTAGGAGGCAGTACGGGCCGTCGACCCACAGCCGTCCCGGTTCGGTCCACTGAGACCCCTGGAGCTCCACCACTTCCCGCGGAACCGGCCAGGCCACCGGAGCAGCCAACCGCGCCGGCAAATCCTCGATTGGCGCCCGAAGCCTGAAGCGCACCGTGAACGGATCGAGCACCTCGATGCCGAGACGCGGGCCAGCCGCACCCCGGTGTCGTTCCTCCGCCCCTACGATGGGGTAAAGGAGGGAAGCGTCCGGTGCACCGGTCTCCGGCTCCAGAGCCCGTTCGATGGCGAAGGCGACGTCGTCGGCTGTCACGAGCCGAACGGGCTGTACCTCGCCGGTGGTCGGTTCGCAGCGCACCCAGAACACGTCCCCCCGCAGGCGGAACGTGTGGACGCGGCCGTCTTCGGACACCTCCCAGGCCTCGGCAAGCAGAGGAGCCACTCCACCTTCCGGCACGCGGTCAGACGTCAGGCCCAAAAAGAGCGCGTTCAGGAGCGTAGGATCCCCGGTGTGTCGCGTCGGGTCGAGCACCAGGCCCTCTCCGGAGGCACGCAGAAGGTAGAAGCGGAGCGAGGCCTGCCAGGGATTCGGCGTGACGACCCGCGTGGGAAGGGGCGAGGGCGTCCGCAGGGGAAACCGGCGGACCTGCTTTTCGGCGCGGCCGCTGACCCAAGCGGCGTAGAGCGCCACGGCAAGGACCAGAACAGCCCCTGCGAAAGCAAGGTCCTGCGCCAAGCGCTCCCCCCGCTCCCTGCGGATGTCGGGTTCCTTCACCGAGGTTCCTCCACCCGAACCATCACTTCTTCCCCAAAACCGAGCTGCCTCAGCAGTTCGTTCCAGGCAGCGACCGGGATGGAGCCGCCCGATGCCTGATCGTGTCCGTAGCCAAAGTACCCCTCGGCGAGGTCCAGGTCGATCGAGCGGAAAAAGTCGAGCAGGTTGAAGCGTTCGGAGGAGCGCGCGCTGAAGGTCACCCAGCCAGGGATGTACCCTTCGTTGGCCACGATGACGATGTACCGGGGCAAGCGGGTTCGCCAGACCTGCGCCACGAGAGGGTGGATCAAGCACGGACTCTTGACGCGCACGAGTGCGACGTCTCCGCTGAAGACCGGGGCGGCCCGCTTCCCTTCGGCAAAGGCCTCGTTCACCTCCCGGCGATAGGCCCAGAGGCGCGCGCCCTCCTCCCGATCCTCCGCGGCGACGTCCCGCGGGTGGGAAGCCTTCAGAACGGCTTGGAGCGCCGTCGCTGTGTCGTGTGCTGCGGCGCGGCGGGCGGCATTCACGAGGGTGGTTGCCTCGCGCAGCCACTTTGCCGTATAGCGCCGCTTAGCTTCTGAAAGCAGAGCAAAGGGGGCATCGTCCCCCAGGTCGCTGAGCGTGCCGATCGCAGCCACCCAGTCCAGGTCTTCGAGGGGGGCCACAGCCGAAGCCAACCACCAGACCAGCAGGGAGGAGTTCGGCACCGGCTGCCAGCCGTAGCTGCTGAGCAAGACCCCGTCCGGTGGTACGCCGAGAGGGCGGTGGTGGTCGATGAAGAGGGTCGGCACGCCAGGGAGCACAGGCTCGGATTTGCACCCCAGGTCTACCACGAAGAGCGCACAGGGTCGGCGCCCTTCCAGTTCCTGCCGTGTACCGCGGGTGTAGGCGTGCTCCCCTTTGCCCGTGATCAGCAGTTCGGCCGGCCGGCCGGCTCGCTGCAGGGCCCGGTAGAGGATGGCGCCCGCGCTGATCCCGTCCGCGTCACTGTGGGACAGGATCAGCGTGCCGGGCCCATCCGGCAGAGCATCGACGAACGCTTGCAGCGTGCGTCGGGCCGCATCGAGCGCTGGGAAATGGGTCTCGTCATAGCGCGGTTCCTCCGGCATCCTGGACCTCCGATCTACCGGTGCATCCCTACGCGCAGATCCGGGGAAGCAGCGCTAGGCCTGCGGGGTATCCCCTTCGGGCGGGCCGCTGGAGCGCTTGGCTTCTTCTTCCAGCCGACGGCGGATCTCGTCCAGCCGCTCCCGGATCACCCGTTCGTAGCCCTGGTCGCCCACCTGGAACCACCCGCCTTCCACCCCTTCGGGCAGGTAGCGCTGGGCGATCCAGTGTCCGGGGAACGCGTGCGGATAGCGGTAGTCCCGGCCATGGCCCAGCGCCGCCCCATCCCGGCTGGCATCGCGCAGATGCAGGGGAACCGGGCGTGCACCGTGCTGTTCGATCTCGGCGAGCGCTTTCCAATAGGCCCCCACGCTGTTCGACTTGGGGGCCGTCGCCAGGTAGAGCGTGGCCTCCGCCAGGTGGTACTGGCATTCCGGCAGGCCACACCACTCCAGCGCCCGTGCGCACGCCGCGACGACCACGATGGCCAGGGGATCGGCAAGCCCGATGTCCTCCGCGGCGAGAATGAGCAGACGTCGCATGATGAACTTGGGGTCCTCCCCGGCATAGAGCATCTTGGCCAGCCAGTAGAGCGCTGCGTCGGGGTCGGACCCGCGGACGCTCTTGATGAACGCCGAGATCGTGTCGTAGTGCTCGTCGCTGGCGCGGTCGTAGCGCAGCGCGCGCCGCTGGATCGAATCCTGGGCGATCTCCAGGTCGATACGGATAACCCCGTGCTCGTCGGGCGGCGTGGACTCTACCGCCAGCTCGAGGGCGTTCAACGCTGTCCGGGCATCGCCACCGGCCACGCGGGCGAGGTGCCAGAGCGCTTCTTCCGCCACCTCGATCGGCCGGCCGCCGTAGCCGCGCTCCGGGTCCGCAAGGGCGCGCCGGAGCAGCCCCACGATCTCCTCGTCCGTCAGCGGCCGCAGCTGGAAGATGCGGGAGCGGGAGACCAGGGGAGCGATGACCTCGAAGTACGGGTTCTCGGTGGTCGAACCGATGAGGATGATCGTGCCGTCCTCCACGTGGGGAAGGAGGGCATCCTGCTGGGCCTTGTTCCAGCGGTGGATCTCGTCGATGAGGACGATCGTCCGCTGCCCGTAGAGCAGCCTCCGCTCCCGCGCTGCGGCGACCAAGTTGCGCAGGTCCGCCACGCCCGCCAGCACGGCGCTGATCGTCTCAAAGTGGGAGCGGGTACGGTTGGCGATAATGTGGCCGAGGGTCGTTTTCCCGGTGCCCGGGGGGCCCCACAAGATAATCGAGGAGAACAGCCGGTCTGTCTCGATCGCACGCCGGAGCAGTTTCCCCGGGCCGATGATGTGCTCCTGGCCTACGAACTCGTCCAGATCGCGCGGCCGCATCCGCGCGGCGAGCGGAGCCTCGCGTTCCAGTTGCTCCTTCCGGCCGGCTGCAAAGAGGTCCACAGGAATCTCCTATGCCGAAAAAGAATAGTCAGCGTATTCCAGACGGCTACCCGAAACCGATGTCCGGTAGTTCGAGATCAAATCCGGTCCAGATTCACCCGCCGGCTGGTCCAGAGCGACTTTCCCAAAGACGGCGACCAGCTGTTGAGAGCGAACCATCAGCGGTTCGTTCAAACGAGCCCTCGCGAGCTCCACGTACTTTTCGACGATATCGTAGCCAACAAAACAGCGCCCCAGCCAACGCGCGACCTTGATGGTCTGCCCGGAGCCCAGGAAGAGATCCAACACAAGGTCGTCAGGGTAGGAGTACAGCAAGATCAATCTGTAGGGGATCTCCTCCGGGAAGGGGGCTGGATGATCGATGACCCCCGGGGAACAGGGGCAATATGCCAGACATTGTTGGCGATGTCCATCGTGAAGACCTTGTTGATAGGGATTTCCGCTGCCGCTTTCTCTTCCGCAGTTCGCCCCTCGAAAATCCTCGGCCCAGGCTTACGGAACACCAAGATACATAAGATTGGGATAATAGTATCCTGGATACAGCTTCTGAATCGTTACCCCAGCCCGTTTCACTCCCGCCGTGCCCTTGTGCCAAATGATGTCCTGATGGAATTGCCACCCCACTCCACTGAGGCGCGTAACGAGATCGAAGGGTAGCCGGTAGAGCGTTCCATCCAGTAGCACCGTGCCGATCACAACCGCGAAAGCCACTAGGCTTGGTGACTCGAAGGACTTTAAAGATGCGCTCCAACTAGCAAAGGTAGTCGTGGTAGTCCGAGTATCCGTTCGAGTAGCTGCGCGTCCGGTAGAATAGCGTATTGTCCTTCGCATGGATGTCGTAATCGATCGCATTCCGGTAGGGCGGCGCTGTGACGGTGAGCGCTACAGCTCCATCCGGACTCTCATCCATGAACTCGCACGATTTCACGAACAACTGATTCATCACGATGCCCCCTGAGCTCGGGCGTTGAACCCATTCTAGCACTGCGCAGCTCAGTGGTCAACAGATCGTGTTCTCTCATCTCGAGCACTTGCGGGAGAGCGTGAAGCCTCACCGGGTGCAGGAGGAGATCTACGACCTGCTCGAGCAGCTCTTCCCGTTGCCGCATGCGCTCCCGGGCCAACCGGAGGACGTTGTCCAGACGCTAGGAGTGTATACCATTTCTTCGACGGACGACAGCGACTCGGCAGCATTATCAATTGGCCAACTATCAGCCCTTTGGTAACGTTATCATTCTGATTTGACACGCGGTGTGGAAAGAGGTTCTGACCGTTGGCGAGTTGCACGAAGCGCTCCTTGGCCTTTGAGGAGGATCGCCATGCCTGGCTCGTTACTGTTGCATCGTCTGTTGGAAACAGGGGTGAAACGGGTTTGCCCGACCGAGACGGATGTGCTATAATCCGCTGCGACGGGATGGGTGCAGAAAGGAAAGCGCCGTATGGAATCGGCCCGCACCGACGAGCCGCACGACGGAGCTAGGCATGTACCCCGGCGCAGGGGCAACTGGCTCCTCCTCCTGGCCGGAGTCGGCCTGCTGTGGATCGGCTACCGTGCCACGCTGCGTGACGGGACCGTGACGGTGGACGGCACCACGATCCACTTTCGGACCCACCATCGACTCACCGGAGCGGTCTTGGCGCAGATCGGGATCGACGTGGGGCCCGCGGACGAAGTGTTTCCTCCCCTCCAAGCACCTTGGCAAACGGCCCACCCGATCGTCCTGCGTCGGGCACGC
>JBMFPK010000065.1:0-10556 GCA_049969155.1 Chloroflexia bacterium
CCCGCGCATGCTGCATCCCGCGCCGGAGCACGCCACGCCCACGCCCCGTCGCCGGCCGGTACGCCGTCCCCCCATGTCTCCCTTCTGGGTGCGCGCGGCGGTGCGGCAGATGGAACCGGCACGTCCGCCGAGCGTGACCGTCCCTTCGGCCGAGCCGGTGCTCCCTGCGGTGGAAGAGGTCGCGGTCTCCGCGGTGGCTGTGCGGGAAGAGCCGATCACCCAACTCACGCTCCCGGACGGTACGGTGATCGACTTTGCCCGGGAGGCGGCAGAGATCTTTGCCGAGCACGGGGAGCGCATCCGCTCGATCCTGAAGGATGCGCTGGAACGCGACTTTCGCGTGATCTCCTTCGGGGATCAGTGGTACCTGGAAGAGCTGGTGGAGCACCTGAGCAAGGGTCGGCTGGCCGAGGTACGCCGCTACATCCAGGAAGAAGGGGTGCCGCTGAGCGACGAACAGATCCTGACGGACCTGTTCTACAAGCCCCCGCGAGACCCGGACTATGCGCATTGGGCGTTCTCGCTCAACGCGCGGCTGCTGCGCGAAAAGAAGGATTTCGAGTTCGTCGGCGTGCCGGGGGCAAACCTGTGGGCCGTGAAAGGGCTTCCGGCGATCGGCACCCGTCTCCTCAAACCCGGCGACATCGGGCAGGACTATGCCTTCCTGCTGGAAGAGCCTCCGGTTGCGGAGCCTCCGGCCCAGCTGGAGCATTTCCTGACCTTCTACGAGTATCGCTACGGGGTGCTGCCCTACGATGCCCAGGCGCGCGCCTTCTTCCCGCCCCCACTCCTCGAGGATCAGCGCTCTGCTTACCTGACCTTCGAGGTGCCGCAGCATTTCGAAGCGCACATCGTGGAACTCCGTTACCCTTCCGGCAACCGCGGTGGATGGCTCTGGGGACTGGAACAGCTGTTCCACAGCAGCCTTGTGCCGGGCGCGCTGATCCTCATCGGGCGCACGGAGCGCCCGGAGGTGTTCACGCTGCAATACATCGCCACGGACGCCCAGGAGCGCCGCCTGCTGGTGTACGATGAGCGCAAGGAACGCTACGCCTTCGACGAAATCACCTTCTACTGCGAGGTGGAGGAAAGCCTGCTCCTGAGCGAAGAGCGGTTCGGCCGGCTGCGCAACAGCAAACCGCTTTCGCCGGCCCAACGACGCCGTCCGGCCGATGTGGTCGCCCACGCTTTCACGCTCATCGGCCACGAACAGGACGGGAAGTTCCGCGCCTCGCTGGAGGAACTCTTCCCGGTGGTGAACATCGAGCGCCCCTTCAGCATGGCGTTCCTGCGGCGGGTGCTCGAAGAGGTCGACGTCTTCCACCCGACCGATGAGGAGGGGGTGTACATCTACATCCCGGGCGAGCCGGAAGAAGGGGCCTAAGCCGCATCCCCGGGCTTGCAAGGATGGATTCGGGACGCCCGGGGAGGGGTAGGAATGCGCGAAACGGTGCCTTTCCGCGACGATCTCGCGGAAATCCTGAACGAGGGCCGGCCGCTCTCCCACCGACGGCTGGCCCGTCTGTCCAATCTGAACGGGGAAGAACTGGCCGCCTTCCGCGAGGCGTGGCAGACGACCTCCCCGGAGCGCCGCCTACGGGTGGTGTCCTCGCTCCTGGAGCTCACCGAGGACAACACGGACCTGAACTTCCGCGAGGTCTTTTTCGTCTGTCTGCGCGACGACCAGCCCCGCGTACGGGCGGCAGCGATCGAAGGGCTGTGGGACGACGAGAGTCGCTCCTTCCTGGAGCATCTGCTCGTGCTGGCGAGCGACGATCCCTCCCCTGCGGTACGCAGCCAGGCCCTCCTGGCGCTGACCCGCTTTACCTACCTCATCGAGACCACCGACTACTTCCAGGAATTCCGGCAGACCGTGCACGACCTTCTCTTGGCCGTCTGGCGGGACGGATCGGCACCGGTGGAGGTGCGCCGGCGGGCGATCGAGGCGGTCTCTTACCTGAGCGACTCCGCGGAGGTGGAGGAGGCGATCGCCGAATCGTACCGTGCGGCCGAACGCGAGATGCGGGTCAGTGCCATCCACGCGATGGGGCACCATATGGGCGAACGGTGGCTGCCGGCCATCGCCCAGGAGCTGGGGAGCGAGGACCCGGAAATGCGCTATGAGGCGGCCCAGGCATCGGGCGAGATGGCCAACCCCGAACTGGTGCCCTACCTGGCCCCCCTGCTGGACGACGAGGATCACGAAGTCGCCCGGGCGGCCATCTGGGCGCTCGGCGAGATCGGGGGCGCCCAGGCGCGCCGCCTCCTGGAACGGTGCCTGCTGGCGGAAGAGGACGACATCCGCGAGGCAGCCGAAGAGGCGCTTGGCACGCTCCGCTTCTTCGAGGACCCGCTGCGACTGTGAACGCCACGGTCTGCTTTTCCCCACACCCGGACGACGCGGCCCTTTCCCTGGGCGGCTGGCTGGCCCTGCAGGCGGCAGAGGGCCGGCCCGCGCACGTGGTGACCGTCTTTGCCGGCCCCACCCCACCTCCGGAGACGTGGACCGCCTTTGCGCGGGAACTGCACCGCTCCTGGGGTGGGCGGCCCGACCCGATGGCCCACAGGCGGGCGGAAGACGCCGAGGCGCTGCGCCTCCTGGGGTGTACGGCGACTTGGTGGGACTACCGGGACGCGATCTACCGTCACCCGGCATACGATTCCCGCGAGCGGATCTTCGGCCGGCCGGCCGAGGAGCAGGCGCTGGAGGGCGAGCTGGTGGAGCGCTGCGCGGCCGTGCCGGGGACGCTCTACCTGTTCCCCCTGGCGATCGGACACCATGTGGACCACCAGCTGCTCTGGCGCGTGGGAATGCGCCTGGCGAAGGCCGGCCGGCCATGCGCTTTCTACGAAGACCTCCCCTACGCGGCCTGGGAGGGCGGCCCGGAGGCCCGGGTGCACGAGCTGCCCAATACCTGGCGGCCGCAGGTCGTCGACGTGACGGCGCACTGGGGGAAGAAGGTCGCCGCCGTCTTTTGCTACGCCTCCCAGTTTGCCGAGCTGAGCCGTGAGGGGCAACCGCTCCTCGAAGCGCTGGAATCGTACGCCAGGCTCGTGCTTCCGGGCGGCTACGGGGAACGGATCTGGAGCCCATGAGCATGAGGAGGAGGCATGGAGCTGATCGAACGCGCCCGCTCCCTCTACCAAGGGAAAGACGCCACGCACGACTTTGACCACGTGCTGCGTGTCCTCGCCCTGGTGCGGCGGATCGGGCCGCCCGAAGGGGCAAACATGCGCATCCTGGAGGTCGCAACCCTGCTCCACGACATCGCCCGCGACGAGGAAGCCCGCACCGGCGTGGATCACGCTCTGGTGGGAGCGGAACGGGCCCGGCAGATCGTTCGGGATTGGGGATACTCCGAAGAGGAAGCCGAGGCCGTCGCCCGGGCGATCGCCGGGCATCGCTTCCGCAACGACCGGGAGCCGGAGACGATCGAGGCCAAGGTGCTCTACGATGCGGACAAACTGGATGCCCTGGGAGCCATCGGGGTCGGGCGCGCCTTTGCCTATGCTGGCTATACGGGCCAGCGGCTGTGGACACCCGTCCCGCCCGATGCGATCGCCACCCGTCCGATCGACCCCAGCCGCCACAGTCCGGTGATCGAATTCGCCGTGAAACTCTCGCGCCTCGTGGACACGATGTATACGGCCACCGGCCGTGCGCTGGCCCACGAGCGCCACGCCTTCATGGCCGCCTTCTTCGAGCAGCTGGAAGCTGAGGTGCGGGGCGAACGGTAAAGCCCTTCATTCCTCCACGCGGAAGACCAGGCAGGTGTTCTTCAAGTAGGGCATCCCCAAGGCGATGCGCTCCTCCTCGCTAAGCGCCTCGAAATGCTCGCGGTCCGCAAGCCCCCGTTCCGCCTCCACGAGCACCGCTGCCGCCATGCGGGCTGCCGTCATCGCGAGCTCCACCAGGTGCATACAGCCGGTGTTGTGTCCCAGCGCATCGGCCAGCTTCTTGTTGATCCCCCGGGCGATGACCAGCCCCGAGATCCGCTGCGTCAAGGGGATCGTCTCCCGACACTTCCGGAACGGGACCCGGATCATCTGCGCGTTCGCTTCGACGATCGTGCTGTCGCAGGTGCGTACTTTCATGGAAAAGCGGATGCTGTGGTCCAGGTCCAGCAGAGAAGAGTGGACCAGGATATGGTCGCCGTCCGCCTTTTCCACGGTCACGTTGATGTTGCGCTGATAGAGCTCCTTCAGTTCCGGCATCGGGGACATCCTCGACTCAGGCATAACGGAGCAGCGCTCCGATGCGGCCCAGTTCCCACAGCGTCTGGTTCGGGGCGACCAGGTGCACCTGGGCACCCTGGGAGAAGCCCAGTTCCACGGCTTCATCGACCAGGTTTTCGACGCGCTCGATCGTCCCCTGGCAGTAACGGCAGCGGCCTGTGGAGCGGATGCTCAGGCTCCCGCAATCCACGCAGCGGCCGCCGGCGACCTCGTACCCGTCCTCCACGATCAGGTGCTGGACCTTACGCGCATTGAGGGCGCGGATCGTGGGCGCGAGGCCGGTCACCGCGAGGCGTCCCTGGCCCACTTCTTCCTTCAGGCGGCCGATCAGCTCCTCGTCGAGCCGGGCCTCCACCTCCTCCATCGTCTTCAGGGTCGCCCCCAGCACCTCGGCCCCGCTCGCCGAGGTCGCGATAGGCAGGAAGGCGACGACCCGTTCCTGCAGGTAGGTGTGCAGCCGCTCGAAGAAGGCGCTGGTCAGTTCCTCCGTCCCCCCGATGAGGAGGTAATCGAACCCTTCCCGCTGGAAGAATTCGAAGGTCAACTCCGCGGCACGCTTCAGGTGGTGCATGACGGCATCCTCGTGCCGCCGCTGGAGGCGTGCCTGGGCCCATCCGCCTTGCTCGTGGTGCTTGGGCACTTCGTCCAGCACGATCGAGTAGTCCTGGATCTCCCCCATCTGGATGAGGAAGAGCCGGGCGCGCTCCTTGTCCACGAGCACCGTGCAGTAGCGCGGATGCCCCCGGTAGAGATGGATCAGCGGCTTGACGTACGGCGTGCGATCGATGACGATCCGATTCCCCGGCGGAACGGGCAGCCGGTACACCTGCCAGAGGTTCTCTCCGGCAAAGATCGCCAGGCCGCGCGATCGTCCCCCGCGTTCCTCTTCGGCCGTCTCCTCGATGCGCGCCAGGTAGAGGGCAAGCGGGACGTGATACACCTCGGGCCATTTCGCCATTTCCTCCTGCCCGATACGCAGGAGGTTCTTGAGTTCCGTGAAAGGGGTCTTTTCCTCGCGCTCGTGCCGCTCGAAATTCAGGTAGAAACTGACCACCGGCGCTTCGCTGGCCGGATAACTGCTCAGAGCATCGATCTCGTGCTGGGTGATCAAGGGACACCTCCTGACCTGTTCCGATCGCCTCTTCCGGACCTTACCGATCCCCTCGGATCGCCTCGCACACCTTCTCCCGAGGCACGCTCTTCTGTTCGCCGCTCCGCATGTCCTTCACCGTGACCAGGCCGGCCGCGATCTCGTCGGGGCCGACGACCAGCACGAAGGGGATCCCCTTCCGGTCCGCGTACTTGAACTGCCGACCGAGCGGCGCAGAGGGCTCCAGGTACACTTCGGTATGCACGCCGGCCCGGCGCAACTCCTGCGCGAGCCCAAGCGAGGCGCCGATGTGCTCCGCATCGAAGACGGTGACCAGAGCCTGAACCACCGTGGACGGGAGGTGGACCATCCCCAGTTCGGTCATCACGTCCAGGATGCGTTCCAGCCCCAGGGACACCCCCGTGGCCGGCATATCCGGGCCGAAAAGGCCGACCATGCGGTCATAGCGTCCGCCGCCGCTGATGGCCCCGATGCGCGGCCGCTCGACCACCGTCTCGAAGATCGGGCCGGTGTAGTACCCCAGACCGCGCACCATGCTGAGGTCCAGCCGGTAGTGCGTGGCGGGCACACCGAGCGCCTCCAGATGGCCCAACAGTTCCTCCATCTCGGCCACTCCCTCCAGGCCGATGGGGATATCGGCGAAAGAGCGGCGCAGCTCCGCGAGCACCTCGGGACCGCCACCGGGCATCTGCACCGTTTCCAGGAGCCGGCCGGCGACATCCTCGCTCAGCCCTTCCTCGAGGAGGAGGCGTCGGACGGTCTCCTCCCCGTCGCGCTCCAGTTTGTCGATCGCCCGGTAGAGGCCGCCGGTCTGTTCGGCGGGCACGCCGGCCAGGATCCCCAGCCCCGAGAGGATCTTACGGTTGTTCAGGCGGATGGTGAACTCCGGAAAGCCGAGCCGCTGCAGGGCGGTGTAGAGGACAGAGAGCACCTCGGCGTCCGCGAGCATCGAGGCGCTCCCCACGATATCCACGTCGCACTGCCAGAACTCGCGGTAGCGGCCTTTCTGGGGTTTGTCCGCCCGCCAGACCGGTCCCATCTGGTAGCGCTTGAAGGGGAACGCGAGTTCGTTTGCGTACATCGCCGCGACCCGTGCCAGGGCCACGTTCAGTTCATAACGCAGCGCTACCCGTCGCCCCCCGTGGTCGACGAAGCGGTAGAGGAGTTTGTCGACCTCGGCATCCGACTTGCCCTCGAATGTCTCGGCATACTCGAGCGCCGGCGTTTCGAGGGGCTCGAAGCCGAACTGCTCGAAGGTGCGCCGCAGGATGTCGATCACGTACTGGCGCAGGATCATCGTGCGGGGCAAAAAGTCGCGGGTCCCTTTGAGGATACGCGGCTGGACTTTCGGCATCGCCTTCTCCTGGATGGCGGCTCCCGCCGGGTAACGATCGGGCAGCCGGGATTGGTGAGCCCCATTATAACCGGCCGAGGAAGGCGCGTCAAACCCGCACGGCTACCCTTGAACCTGGCCGTCCAGGTGATATAATGCCTCCGGAAGACAAACGGTTGGAGTTTTGCGCCGTGCGGCCCGTTCGCAAGGAGGTACCTCCATGGATCGGAACGAGGTTCCGATCGCGTGTGCGGTGTTCCTGAAGGAAATCGAGGTCGTTGCGGAGGCGTATGGGAAATCTCCCCAAGGGGGTGCGAGGCAGCGCAGAGAGGCGAGGTTTGAACATGCCCCGTCCGCGTGAGATAGGCCTGGTGGTGGGAGAACTGCGCCCGGGTCCCCGGAACGCGATCACGGACGTGGCAGGGGTGCGGGTCGGACACACGACGCTTATCTCCGGCGAGGGGCCCCTGCAACCGGGCCGGGGGCCGGTACGCACCGGCGTCACGGTGATCCTTCCCCACGGAGGGAACCTCTTCCGCGACAAGGTGCCGGCCGCTGTGCACACGATCAACGGCTTCGGCAAACCGTTCGGATTCGAGCAGGTGCGGGAACTCGGGGTGATCGAGTCGCCCATCGCGCTCACGAACACGCTGAACGTGGGGCGGGTAGCCGATGCGCTGGTCGAGCATGCCATCCGGGAGAACCCAGAAATCGGGATCCGCACCGGTACGGTCAACGTGGTGGTGGGCGAGACGAACGACGGCTACCTGAACGACATCCAGGGACGTCACGTGCAGGCAGAACACGTGTGGGCAGCGATCGCCTCTGCCAGCGGCGGATCGGTCGAGGAGGGGGCCGTCGGGGCAGGAACCGGGACGACCTGCTACGGTTGGAAGGGCGGGATCGGCACGGCCAGCCGGGTGGTGCCCCGGGAAGTGGGCGGCTTTACGGTGGGGGCGCTTGTGCAGGCAAACTTTGGCCGGCCGGAAGACCTGACGATCTGCGGGGTACCCGTGGGACGTGTGCTCCAGCCTCCGTCTTCCGATCCCGGCCCGAGGGTCGACCGCGGTTCGGTGATGGTCGTGTTGGCGACCGACGCCCCGCTTTCCTCCGGGAAACTCCGTCGGCTGGCCGTGCGCGCCGGGGCCGGCCTGGCGCGCACGGGTACCGTGCACGGGCACGGCAGCGGCGATTTCGTGATCGCCTTCAGCACGGCCCAGCGTATCCCCCACGAGCTGGAAGGCCCGGTGCTCGTGCGCCAGGAGCTCGCGGACGACGAACGGGCGCTGGAAGCGCTTTTCCGCGCGGTGGTCGAAAGCGTGGAGGAGGCGGTGCTCAATGCGCTCTTCTGCGCGGAGACGATGGTGGGAAGGGACGGCCACATCCGCTATGCCCTCCCGGTCGAGCGGGTAGTGGTGCTGGTGCGTGCTGCCGGGACATAGAGGCAGGTTGGTATGGACGTCCGTTTTCGTGCTTACGAACCGGAACGCGATCGCGATGCGGTGGTGCGGATTCTCCGCGAGGCTGGCTGGCTGCAGATGCTTCCGGAAGAGGCGATAGAGATCGGGTTGCAAGCCGGCCGAGCGTGGGTCGCCGAAGTGGAAGGCACGGCCGAGTGTTTCGTGCACACCGTCCCGGGCACGTTGCGCCATCTGGAGCACGATCTGGCCTTCTCCGCCGTGTCTGCCGTGGCCACCAGCCGGGTAGCCCGCCGTAGGGGGCTCGCGCGCCGGCTCACGGCGCTCGCCGTGGCCGCCGACGCTGCGGACGGGGCGGTCGTCTCCGGGCTCGGGGTCTTTGAGCAGGGGTACTACGACGCGCTCGGGTTCGGCACGGGCTCCTACGAGCTGTACGTTACCTTGGACCCGCTGGAGCTGCGCACCGAACGGCGGCCCCGAATTCCGCGGCGGCTGAGCGCGGCGGACTGGGAAGATGCCCATGCAGCGCGGCTCGCGCGCCGGCGGGGGCACGGTGCCTGCAACCTCTTCCCGCCCGAGGTGACACGCGTGGCGATGCTGGAAGGGGCAAACAGCTTCGGGCTAGGGTACGCCGACGGCCCGGGAGGGACGCTCAGCCATTACCTGTGGTGTACCCCGGACGAACCGGAGCACGGACCCTACCGCGTGCGCTGGATGGTCTTCCAGAACGGGGACCAGTTCCAGGAGTTGATCGCCCTGCTCGCCGGGCTGGGAGACCAGGTACACCGGGTATGGATAGCCGAGCCCCCCGGTGTGCAGCTGCAGGACCTGGTATCCCGTCCTCTCCGCGACCTGCACACGACGCGCGGAAGTCCGCACCCGGTGGGCATCCAGGCCGTCGCCCACTGGCAGATGCGGCTGTGTGATCTGGAAGGGGCGCTGCGGGACACGCACCTCAGCGGGGAACCTGTGCGCTTCAACTTGCGCCTGAGCGACCCGATCTCCGCGTACCTGGGGGATGACACCCCCTGGCGGGGGATCGAGGGCTCCTACATGGTCGAACTCGGACCCGAGTGCACCGCGTGGCCAGGCTATGACCCGTCGCTTCCCACGCTTGCCGCGACCGTGAACGCCTTTACGCGCCTGTGGCTGGGGGTACGTCCGGCAACCGGCCTGGCGCTCACCGACGCGCTTTCCGCTCCCCCGTCGCTCCTGAGCCGCCTAGACCGGCTCTTGTGCCTTCCTTCTCCGCGGCCCGACTGGGAATTTTAGCTTCCTTCCTCGCTGAGCGAATCCAGCCCCTTGCGCACGCTGGTCAGGATGTGGCGCAGGGTTTCCCCCAGTTCCTGTTGCACCTGGCTGAGGCGGGTTTCCAGGTCCAGGAGCACGTCGCGGGCGTAGGCATCGGCTCCCCGTCGGATCTTTTCCGCTTCGCGGCGAGCCTCTTCGACGATCTGGGCCGAGCGCCCTTTGGCTTCCTCGAGCAGCCCTTCCTCCTCCAGGCGTAAGGAGACCTCCTCCTGGGCCTGCTCCGCAATGCGTTGAGCCTGCCGCCGCGCCTGCTCCAGGATCTGATCCCGCTCCCGCAAGACCTGCTGGGCCCGCCGGATCTCCTCCGGGATTGCAGCGCGCAGCCGGTCCAGGAGCCCGACGGCCCGCTCCTCGTCGACGAGCAGGCGCCGGGAGAAAGGCAACCGGCCAGAACGCAGCAGCGTTTCCTCGAGCTCGTCGAGCAGATGCCCCAACTCCTCGCTCAATGCGGACCCCCTTTCACACCCGGGAACGGCCGGCCCGGTTCATACACCTCCGGCAGCCCGTCCGGACGGCCTCCGAGCGAAAACATTTCCCGCAGGGCTCGGGCCACGTGGGGAGGGACAAGGTTGCTCACATCGGCCCCCAGCGAGGCGATCTCCTTGACGATGCTGGAGCTGAGGAAGGAGTAATGCTGGGCGGCCATCAGGCAGACGACCTCGATTTCCGGCGCTAGGCGATGGTTGATGTGGGCCATCTGCAGCTCCAGCTCGAAATCGGTCAGCGCGCGCAGTCCGCGGATGATCACCTGGGCGCCCACGCGCCGTGCATACTCCACGGTGAGCGAGTCGTAACAGTCCACAGAGACGTTCGGCCAGTCCCGGACCGACTCCCGGATCATCTCCATCCGTTGCTCCGTGGAGAAAAGGAGCCGCTTGCTCGGGCGCTCATAGACGGCGACGATCACCCGGTCGAACAGCTGGGCGGCCCGAAGGGTGATGTCCAGGTGGCCGTTGGTTACCGGGTCGAACGAACCCGGGTAAATGGCGGTGATCACGCTCATCTCCTCGGCAACAGGTGTTCAGGAGGGATCCGGTTCCGGAACGATTTCCCAATCCGGCATCCCGTAGATGCTCAGGACGCTGTCCCCGAGACGGCGGCGTTCCAGCAGGTGCAGGGAGCCGTAGGTCTCGGCCAGCTCGACCGG
>JBMFPK010000066.1:0-10502 GCA_049969155.1 Chloroflexia bacterium
CCAGTCCCCCAAGGCAGACCTCGGCGAAGAGCCGTCCTGCCTCTAGGCTTCCGGGCACCTTGACCCCGGCGTCGATCACCGGCGTGCCCGGGTCGAGGGTCAGTACCTGGATGCCGAGCGCTTCCGCATCTTCGATCATGCGTTCGGCGATCGCAGCGGCCCGTTCATTCACGCTGATCATAGACGAGAACCTCCCCTTTGCCCAGGGATGCCAGGTCACCACAGTAGCGACGGTAGTATCCGGTCTGGTGGGCCTCCGTCACCGGGAAGCCCAGGTCGACCAGCATGCGCAGGAAGGGTCGCAGGAAGACGGGCTGGTAGCGACAGGAGTAGCGGAAGGTCGGGAGGAGTTCGGCGACCGCACCCAGCGCGACGATCGAGCCCCACTTCATCCCGGCCCCGGCGCGCGCACCCAGCCGGCCGAGCACGAAGAGGTTGCCGGCGATCATAAAGGTGCCGGCGAACTCGCCGATGTCGCCGCCGACGGCGATCACCCCGCGGCGCATCGCAGCGCCCACCTCATTCCCGGCGTTTCCGGTAACTAGGATCGTCCCCCGGTTCATCCCGCGGGGGCTGCCCCGGTAGGCGCCTCCCAGGCAATGGCCGGCATTGCCGAAGATGCGGATCAGGCCCCCGGCCATCTCCGCGCCCGCCCAGTCGCCCACGTTGCCGTGGACGACGATCTCGCCGCCCCGCATGCCGGCGCCGAGATGCATCCCCACATCCCCGTGGATCGTGATACGGCCCTGCGTCATACGGGCGCCGATCCATTTGACCCGTTTGAGGTCGCCCTCGATCGTAATTTCGGCGCTCCCGTCGCCGGAGACGGAGAAAAAGTCGCCCAGGCACGCGGTCTCGTTGCCATACAGAACGGGCAGGGCAGCGATCTCGGCCGCCGTCTTGCCCAGGAAATGGTCGGGCGCGATCCTTTCCGCCTCGAGCGGCACAGTCGGTTCCGTCTTCAAGATCAGTCTCGTCATCTCGGCTCGTCCTTGTTTGTCTCCGCGAGCACCTTGTGCAGGTGGATGTTGAACTGGCCCAGCGAACCGCCGTAGTTTCCGGCGGAGATCCGCCGGATGCCCGGTTGACATGCGGCACGGATCCCCACGCGCATCGCCTCTTCGACCGCCGGCAGGGTCAAGCCATCGATCACGATCTCCAGGACGCAATTGACCCCCTCCGGAAGGGCGGAGCGCACCACCCCGCGCAGGGTCGGGCAATAGGCGTCGTTTGTCGAAGCCGGCAGGAAGCGGTAGCGCGAGCTCGGCTTGCTGCCGCTGCGCACCACCCCGCCCGGGAAAGGCAGGATGACGCCCAGCACCTGCTGCATCGCCTCCACCGCACGCTCGGCGGCATACAGGGTTGCCTCCAGGCTCTCCCCAAGGATGAGAAAGTTCCCTCCGCCTACGGAACGCTGCATACCGAACTTGTCCTCGACCAGGAACTCCCCTTCCATCACGGGGATGCGCCAGAGGCGCCGGCCCGCCCAGAGTTTGCTCACCTGGTAGCCGTCGCCGAAATAGCGGAGCTGCCGGCCCACGGAGAAACGGTCCGGCGCCTCCAACCCGTTGAAGCACGCCGTCGTGGGACAGGTCAGCACCGTCTGCCCGATGCGCTCCAGCAGGCGTTTCCCCAGATCGTCTTTCGAGGGGGTGAAGAAGAGCACGCTGATGCCGGGCCGGCCGTCCGGGGTGTCGGTGACCTCGCCCTCGATCCCCGCTTCGCACTTGCAGCCGATCACCGAGGTGGCAAACCCGGTCATCTTGAGCGCCGCCTGCTGCGCCCAGTAGCGGTTGTGGGCGGTGATGAGGACTCGCGTTCCCCACATCTTGAAGGCTTCGGCGAACGTGTCCTCGATTTCCACCCCGTTGATGTACAGCGCCATATCGCACTTCCTTCTCGAGAAATGGGCATGCCGCACGCTCAGAGCATCCGGCCAGTCACTGGGATCACCTGACCGGTGATGCCACTGGACTCGTCCGAGGCCAGAAACACCACCGTCGCTGCGATCTCCTCCCGCTTGGTCCAGCGGGCCAGATCCTCCGGCTTGGGCTGCATGGCTTCCACGTTCGACCTGGTGTCCACGATCCCCGGCGCCACGGCGTTCGCGCGGATGTTGTGCTTGCGCCCTTCCAGGGCGAGGGTACGGGTCAGGGCGGCCACGCCGGCCTTGGCACAGTTGTAGGCGACCATCTTGGCCTGGGGATCGCCGGCGCGCGCAAAGTTCACGATCGCTCCCCCGCCCGCGGCCTTCATCGGCTCGAACACGGCCCGCGAGCAGAGGAAAGCGGTGAGCAGGTTGTTGTTCAGTTCGCTCGTCCAGTCCTCGAGGGTATGCTCGGTGAGCCCCTTGTAGCGGGTCAGCCCGCCGGCCAGGTTGACCAGAATGTCGATCCGGCCGAGGCGCTCCAGCGTCTGCTGAACGACGCGCTGCACTTCGCTTTCCACGGTGAGGTCAGCGGCGATCGCCAACACCTCGGCGCCCAGTGCTCGCACCTCCTCTGCGCGGGCGTTCACCGCATCCGTCCGCCGGGCCACGAGCACGAGTTTTGCCCCTTCCCTGGCAAATGCCTGGGCGACGGCCTGCCCGACCTGCCCGTCGGCGCTCACCCCTGTGATGATGGCCACACGACCCTTCAGCCTCATCGGTACCTCCTTCCTACGCCCTTTTCAGCGGCTGCCACACGGTACGGTCTCCCGTCGCGGCAAATAGTGTTCCAACTGTACCGGATAGTTCTCGAACGAAACGGTGTACAGCCGGGCAAACTCCTCCCGGATCGCCGGGACAATCTGCGGATCGTATCCCGGGGCCACGTAGAAAGTGCGGCCCGGCCGGTCCTGGACGACACGCCCATCCTCGACGACGACCTCGCCGTCCTTGATCACATAGCGGGGCCGGCGGAACATCTCGCGGGGATCGTCGAGTTTGGGGTAAATGGCGATATCTGCGTCGGCACCGGGGCCCAGGTGGCCCTTGTGCTCCAGCCCCAGGGAACGAGCCGGCCCAGCCCGGGTAATGATGGCGATCTCGTAGAGGGTGTACTCCCGGTCGAGATCCTTGAGCTGAGAGTGCGTCCACACGCGCTTGTGTACCGTTTCCATGACCTCGGCGCGGTAGTTCCGGTCCATCAAGAGCTTGATGATGTCCGGGTAGGCGTGGAACGGCCCCCCGTTCGGGTGGTCGGTGGTGAGGAAGACACGCCAGGGGTCGTTCACCATCAGTGCCATCTCCAAGCCGATGGCCCACTGGATGGCGTTCACGCTGTTCTTCCGCACGAACTTGTAGGGGACGATCCCGCCGCTGGTCTCGTTCTCCACGTCACCGTTGGCCCACTTGTGGCCGCAGAGCTTGTGGAGGCGGTACTGCCACGGGCCGTCCGCAGTCATCGTGGTCACCGGGCCGAAGACCACCTGTCCGATGTCGATGGTGACGTTCGGGTGGTCGTTCACGTAGGCCGCAAGCTCTTCGGCGCCGGAGCGAAAGTCGGTCCAGTCCGTGCCTCCATAGCCGTTGAACTGGATGTGGGTGATGTGGATGGGGAGATCGCCAACGGCGCGCATCGTTTCCAGCGTGATCGCGGCGTTTCCCGGCACCCCCAAGTTGTTGCAGTGGACGTGGATGGGGTGAGGAAGGCCCAGCTCCTGCTGCACACGGGCCAGGCTGGTCACGATCTCGCGCGGGGTGACGGGGAAGGTCGCGGCCGGCTGGTCGAGGCTTTCCACATTCCGGCCCCACTTCCAGGTGTCCACGCCGGCCGGGTTGACGATCTTGATCGCATAGGCTCCGCTGGATTCCAGAAGCCAGGCGACGAAATGCTTCAGCCGCTCGAAATCGCGCTCGGCAATGAACTTGAGAACAAAATAGTTGTTCCCCATCAGGAGGAAGAACGCCTTGTCGACGATGGGGATGTCGTTCAGCTCCTCGTGCACGTGACGGGCACCGAGCGGAGGGCCAGCCGCTTCCATCAAGGTGGTGTACCCCAGGCGCGCCAGCGCGTAACCGGTAGCAAAGGTCGACGGAACGGTGTGCCCCACCCCCGAGCGCGTCACCTCCGTGCGCGGAAAGACGAGCTCACGGTGGTCCTCTGGGCGCATCTTGCGCCCCAGGTTCACTTTGGAGCCGGCCACGTGGGCGTGGAACTCGATTCCTCCCGGCATCACGATCATCCCTGTGGCGTCGATGACGCGGCCCTGCACCGGCTCGGCGACGATCTTGCCGTCGCGGACGTAGAGGTCCCGCGTTTCGCCATTCACACCGTTGCACGGGTCATAGATTTCGCCATTTCGAATCGTCAGCATTTCCTGATCTCCTTCACACCCTGGAGGATCCGCCGCAGGACTTCTTCGTCGCTGGGGAAGGGAGAGTCCAGCACCTTGCGCAAACGCAGGGGCACGTTGTCCATGCGGTATACGGTCCCCTCCACGGCGATGCCGGCAGGCGCGGTGGTAATCGCCACCCGCGCAATCCGGGTGGTCTCACTCGGCTGGACATCGAGGGCGATGGTAGGGATGCGGCGAAGGTGCTCGATGGCCGGGCGGGGCAGGTTGGCAGCGGGATCGGCAGCGACCACCAAAGCTGCATCCGCCTCGCCCCGGCTGAGCACGTCTACGGCAGTATACTCGCCCGGGTTGTACCGGGGGTACCCCAGGGAAAAGTTCACGCCGAAGGGATAGCCGGTCTGCCACGCCATCACGTTGTCGATCCCGGTCACGTTGCCGTGGCCGCGCATCGGGATCGCCGCGAACTTGGTATAGGCGTTCAGGTCGCGAACCAGCAGAAAGACGGCCGCCAGGTTCATCTGCTTGCCGCGGCTCTGGGTGAGGCCCAGGCCGGCGAAAAGCACGCCGAACCGGCACGACTTCATCCGCTGCGCGAGGTCTTCCAGCTGGGCCAGCGTGATCCCCGTTTCGGCCACCGCCGCTTCGTCCACCGGCCGGCCAGCGACCAGCACCCGCAGTGCCCAAAGACACTCAAAATCCCTCCCCGGCCGCACCCGCAGGAAGAGGTCCGCCGCGCGCACGCTCGGCGTTGGGCGCACGTCCACCACCACCACCGTGCGATCCTTCCGTCCGCCAGGGCGGAAGAGCCCTTTGGGCGTCACCGCGTAGCGGGAGAAGTGACGCGGGTGCGACTCGGCCGGGTTCGAGCCCCAGTAGACAACCAGGTCCGCGCGGTTCTTGATTTCGCCCAGGGTACAGGTGGGCTCTCCGACGCCCTGCACGGCGAGGCCCGTAGGTCCGTGGCAGACGGAGGTACAGCAGTCGATGCATGCGCCCAACGCTTCTGCCAAGGCCACGGCCTGCCGCTGGGCCTCGCAGGTCGTGCTGCTGAGCCCGTAGATCAGCGGGTAGCGCGCGGAGGCCAGGATCCGCGCCGCCTCCTCCACCGCATCCTCCAGCGCGGCCGGCCGCCCGTCGATCCGCGCTACCGGCTCCTCGCGGTGTGCCGCGTGGCCCATCATCCAGGCACGACCCAGGACGCAGGCGTTCTTGAGCTCGAGCACCCGGTTTTCCTCCACGGTCACGCTGAGGTCGTCGCACACACAACCGCAGAAAGCACACACCACATGGTCGATCTGCATGCCCATTGCTCCTTCTTTCGGCGCCCGAGCATCCGCCGAAAACGCACCCCGTACGGCGGCTTTCCTCAGGCGACCTTTTCCACCTCGATTTCGAACCCCTTGGTGTCCGGCATCCCGGATGCCCAGGTTTCCCCACCGATCAGTTCGGAGGCGGCCGGCCCGTAGGCGAGGAATGCCAGCCCTTCGGGCAGGTCCGCCTCCCGGCAGCGTACCGTCGTCTCGCCAAAGCGCGACCGGATGCGGAGCAGATCGCCCGGCTGGGCGCCCAGGCGCAGCAGGTCGGACCGATTCATCTCCAGGAGGCGAGTGGCCTCCTGGTATTCCGGCTGGTCCTTACCGGCGGAGATACCCGTGCCCTGCTTTGTCGAACGACCGGTAATCAAGATCAGCTTGTAATTCGCCATAGATTTCCCCCTTGAGCGTTTCGGCCAGCTCCACCAGGCCGGCAAAGCAGGCGTCCCGCGTGGGCGCGGTCGCAAACAGCGTACACACCGGTCCGCCGCGGGGCATCTCCTCGCCGGGATGCGGCACATCCCGGATGCCCCGATGCAGCCAGTCGCGCGTGTCCGGCGCCCGGAAGCCTTCGCGGGCATAGAGGATCGCCTTACCGTAGAAGGGCCCCTCGCTCAGAGGTGCCGCAAGATCAAAGTCCGGGAGCCGGCCCTCGAGCACCGCCTGCATATGGAGCTTGAACACCGGCAGGCCGTACGCCTGCTCAACCAGCTCCATGGAGGCCGAATATCGAGGGTTCACTTCGAGCAAGACGATTTCGTCGGAGAGGATAAAGTCAAAACCGTTGACACCCACGAGATGGAAGGTCTGCGTGAGATAGCGGGCGATTTCCCGGACCTGCCGCAAGACCGCGGACCCCTTGACAGGGTCGCGTGCATCCGGCAAGGGCAGGATGTTGCCGCAGTAGGCAAAACCCGAGGCATCCATCTCCGGCCGGCCGATTAGCTGCTCGGTCAGGCCGATCAGCACACAGGCTTCGCCGTTGGCCACAAAGGAGGCCGAGCCGGGCAACCCGGGCAGGTACTCCTGGAGGAGAAACCCCCGTCCGACCGGAGTCCCGGGGTCCCAGAAGGCGTTCCGATACCCGCCGCCGCTCCGCACCGGCTTGCGGAGCCATGTCTTGCGCGCGTCCGCGGTACGGACCTGGGGATCGTAGATCGTCTCCGGGACGCGAAAGCCCGCTTCGGAAAGCGCGCCGAAAAGCGTCGGCCAGTGGCGCACACGCGCAAGGACCTCGGCCGGGTTGCCCAGGATGCGAACCTCTCGAGCGAACCGTCGCACGACAGCAGGGTAGTTCTCGAGGCTCGAGCTGTACACGAGCGCCTCGTGGGGAATCTGGCGGCTGGCGGAGAAGAGCCCGGCGGCACGAAATGGGATTCCGAAGTCGCGTCGCAAGGAATAGGAGGGGCACAACCCCTCCAGGTCCAGGTCCCCGAACGCGTCCAAGGAGATCACGTCGTATCCGCTACGGACGGCGGATTCCACGCAGGCGCGGGTACTCAGCCCAACGACGAGGATCCTCATCCCAGGACCCTCCGACGCAGCGCGTCCGCATCCTGGACGTAGAGATGGTCCAGAACCGTACCCCGTGCCCCTGCGATCTCCATGACTTCGACGAGGTCCCGGAAGCGGCCGCCCGCAAGCCCTTCGGCGAGGAGCGCCGCCCCCTGGGCAGCCTCCTTTGCCGTCTTGGCGAAACCTTCCACGCGGCGGACGGGTCCGAACGGGGCGAGCCGCTGGAGGAGCTCCCGGAGCACCTTCTCCGTGCGGCAGAGGCGTCCGGAGAGGAGGATCTCCCGGGGGCGGGGGACCGCGACCCGTTCGGCGGCGACCGCTTTGCACACCCCTTCCAGGAGGGCTTCCCAGGCCATACGGGCGCGCGCGTCCGACTCAGCGAAGGCAGCCAGATCGTCGGGGTGAAGGTCGGGCCGGCCGGCGATATACGCGACACCGCCCGTAAAAAGGGTCTGCTTGGAGAAGCCCCCCAGAAGGTAGGCGAGTTCGCCGTCCATACTGCCCAGGGAGTAGTAGCCCACAGTGTTCGAGGTGCCCCCCAGGCCGTCCACCACCTTGCCCCCGTCGACGGCCATCACCGCCGTGTAGGCACCGCCCACTTCGACGTAGATGAAGGAGGTCTCGTGGTAACCGATCCCGTAACGACGCGCCTGGTCGTAAATGCCGATGGCCAGACAGCAGAGTTTGTCCGCCGTTCCCATATCGATCTTGTTCGCCTTCCGGTGCTCGGGGACGGTCGGAAGGTGGATCACGCCGGGGAGGAAGATCAGCGGCAGCCCGCTTTCCTTCATCAGGGGGATCATCTTTCCCATTCCCCCGAGGACCGAGATACGGCCGCGCTCGCGCTCGTCAACCAGCGTGAACAGGAACCGCTCCCGATCGCCGAAATCCTCGATGCGCACCAGTGGCAGGCCATAGCCAGAAGGCGCGGCGATCAGGTCGACAGGCCGCGCGGATTGCAATAGGTCGATCAGCGCAGAAGGGTTTTCGGCAAAGACGGCTGTGGGGATGGAAGTATCCAGAAAAACCCGATCCTCTTCCACCCCGCACACGTCAAAGCTGACGGTCCCGGGATCGATCCCTATCGCTCGGGCCATTGGGCTAACTGAGCCCCGGAGCAGCGCGCCGGCGGCTGCCGGCTAGAGCGCTTTCCCGATGGCATAGATTTCCTCGACATCCAGCACCAGGTCGTTCGCCTCGAACAGGCGGGCGACGGCGGCGCGGTGGATTTTCATCTTCAGGCCGCCGATTCCCAGGGCTCCAAAAGCGATCCGGCCCTCGCGCTCCTTGCCGTCGTCCGTGGGCTTGATGCCTCCGATGCCGGTAGGGGGCACGGCGTTCACGTCCGCGAGTACCTGGATCGTGGGCACCTCGACCCACATCTCCTTCGGCACGAGTTCGATCCCTGCAGCGCCGGTGGTGAGGACAATGTGCACCCCTTCAAGCGCCCGGCGGACGGAATCACCTTCACGCACCTCCAGCGGGGTGACTTCGAGCCCGAAGCGGTCCCGGATCCGCTGGCAGGCCTCCTGGGCTCGCTCGAACGAGCGGGAGGTGATGGTGACCTGGGCCCCTTCCCGCGCAAGCAGGGTAGCGGAGCGCACCCCCACGGGGCCTGTCCCGGCAAAAATGACCGCCTTTTTGCCCTGGACGGGCGTTGCCCCGACGATCTTGAGCACCGCCGCGGCGGCGGTGGTATTGGAGCCGTTCGGATCGGCCATGACCGAGACGCGGGTGGTACCGAAAAAGGTATCGAGCACGGCCTTGAGCATCTTCTCGCCGACCGGTACCGATGAGCCACCGATGAAGATGGCGGTGTTCTTGAGCGCCTCCCCACCCCGGGTGAACATAGCGCCGTAGACCAGGTTGCGCACGTCCTCCAGCGTGACCCCGCCGTAGCTGAGTACCTGGTCCACCCCGGCATCGTAGGCGGTGATGGCGTCGAAAACGCTGGCGAAGCGGTCGCTGTCCAACTGGAGCAAGATTTTCTTCATGCGATCCTCCCGGTGGAGAACTGCGGGGGAAGCTTGCGGAGACTCCCCCTCTGCGGTACGAAAACCCCGAACCTTTTGCCCTGGAGGGACAACAATATCGAACCAGTCGCCAAGGACCGGCTCGATATTGTTGTCCCAAAAACCAGGTGGCCGGACCGCCCGAAGCGGCACTACCCTTCAGCCGCCTTGGGCTTGGCCAGGAAGTCGTAGACAAACGCTGCCAGCACCGCGCCTACGATCGGGCCAAGCGTGTAGACCACGATGAACTGATCCCACGGGTTCTTGCCCCCAAAGATCAGGTTGCCGATGTAGGGCCCGAAGGTGCGGGCCGGGTTCAGGGAGGAACCGGTCATCGGCCCCAGGGTGGTGATGACGCCGGCTACGATAAGGCCGATGATCAGGCCCGCCCAGCCGGCCGGAGCCCGCTGATCGACTGCCACGCCCATGATGGTGATCATCAGGAAGAAGGTCCCGATGAGTTCACCCAGGAAGCCCATGCCCATCGTCACACCTGCACCCTCGTTCAGGAAGGTGCCACCCAGGTTGTAGGTGGAGGCCGCCTGGGTGCCCAGGCAGGCGACGAAGAGCAGGGAGGCGATCACCGCACCGATCAGCTGGGAAATGATGTAGGGGACCACCTCGGCCCACGGGAAGCGCCCGCGGGCGGCCAGGGCGATCGTGACCGCCGGATTGATGTGGCAGCCGGAGACCTTGCCCACGGTATGAATGGCGGCCGCGACCGCGATACCGAAGGCGATGGCTATGGCCCAGACATCCCCCAGCCCCTTGACCCCACCGACGACACCGGCGACGACAGCCGCGCCAGGGCCGATCCAGACCAGGATGAAGGTACCGATCAGTTCCGCCACACACCTCTGCAGCAGCGTAGGGTTCTGCTTCATGGCCTCTCCTCCTCAAGGTAAGAAAGGGGGATCGGGAAACGCTCCCCTTCCCGATCCCCCTACCGACGAACGCTAGACGGCCAGATGCCACTGGCAGTAGCCCTTGGCACCCTTGCCGAATCCCGTCACGTACGGCACATTGCGCTTGATCAGGCTGGTGACCGCGCAATGCTTGCAGCCGCGGACCGGCGCACCCGGCTTGGTCGGGCTGAGGGCGACGCAGTTGGTCATCAGCGTGGCCGTGGTGCACTCCGGGGTCAGGTAACATGGGAAGTCGGCAAAGGCCATCAGGGCACCGAAGCGCTGGGTGATCGCGCAGGCCGGGTAGGTGTAGCGCTGCGGGTTCATCAGCACTTCGTTGTTGGTGATCGGGCTGAAGTCGATCTCGATGCCCTTGATCTTGCCGCCAGCGCCGATCGGGCTGATGTCGAGGATCTGCTCGCCGCGCAGGAGGATGTCGATAAAGTCGGTGTTGTGCAGCTCGTCCGCCTCGCCGC
>JBMFPK010000067.1:0-10491 GCA_049969155.1 Chloroflexia bacterium
CGAGACCCCCACCCCCCACGGTACGCTGGACGAAACGTTCCTGCGGCAGGCCATCGCCGCGTACTGGGAGCAGCTGAGTGCGGAGCCTTAACCGTTGGCCGTAGTCGGAAACGACAGATGCTTCCGGGGTGCAAGGACTTGTCCACGCCGCGAATTCCGGGAAAAAACGATCAACGATCAACGATCAACGCTTTCGGGTAACCGGTGATCTCCCGAATCTTTTCGTAGAGCGGCTTGAGCCTGCGGTAGAGCTGCCGATAGACCTGCTGGTAGAGGGCATCGTAGAGGGCGTGGGCATCCGGGCGGGGCTCGAACACGCGGCAGACGCGCGTCATCTCCCGCACCGCCGTGCCAAAGTCCGGATGAAACCCCAGGCCGACCGCAGCGTCGATCGCCGCGCCCAAGCCGGATGCTTCGTACAGGTGGGGCCGGGCTGTGGGAAGCCCGAACATATCCGCCGTGATCTGCATCGCGGCGTCGCTCTGGGAGCCGCCTCCCGCCACCCGCAGTTCGGTGATCCGCACCCCGGTACGCTTTTCGGTGCGCTCTTTTCCCTCCCGCAGCGCGTATGCAAGCCCTTCGAGGATCGCCCGGTAAAAGTGGGCGCGTGTGTGCACGTCGCCGAAACCGATGACCGCACCTTTGGCCTCGGGGCCGGGTACGCGGAGGCCGGGGGACCAGTAGGGCTGCAGCACCAGCCCCATGGAGCCGGCCGGTACCCGGTTCACCAGTTCGTCGAAGAGCACCTCTGGCTCGATCCCCCGTTCTTCGGCGCACCGCTGCTCGTAATGCCCGAACTCTTCCTTGAACCAGGAGACCATCCAGAAGCCGCGGTAGATCTGCACCTCCAGGCTGTAGGCACCCGGCACGGCTGCGGGATACGGCGGGATGAGCGGTATGACCTCGATGTAGCGCCGATGGGTGGTGTTGATCGTGGCCGTGGTGCCGTACGAAAGACAGGCGATATGCGGCTCCAGACAACCCGCCCCGATCACCTCGCAGGCCTTGTCCGCCGCGGCCGCGATCAAGGGCAATCCCTGGGGGATGCCTGTCGCTTCCGCCGCTTCGGGGGAGATCTCTCCCAGCGGCTGCGCCGGCATGACGAGCTCCGGCAGCATAGCGGGATCCATCGGGACCACCTGCCACTTCCAGTCCCAGGCGGATGCCCAGCGCTGATGCTTGTAATCGAAGGGGATATACCCCACCTGGCAGCCGACCGAATCGACAAATCGGCCGGTCAGGCGGTAGGTCAGATAACCGGAGAGCAAGAGGTACTTGAAAGTGCGCTCCCAGACCTGCGGCTCGTGGGTGCGGATCCAGTTCGCCTCGGCCTCCGCCTGCAGGTAGGCGACCGTCTCCGTAAGGCCAGCGGCACGGAACAAGAGCCCCCACCAGCTGCCCAGGGGCTTGAGCCCCTCCGTGCGCCGCTGGTCCAACCAGACGATGGCCGGCCGCAGAGGCTTTCCCTCGCGGTCGACGTTGACCACCGTCGAACGCTGGGTGGTGAGTGCGACGGCTGCCACGCGCTCCCGCCAGTTTCCCTGGGCCCAGAGTGCCTGGCACGCCTGACAAAGCGAACGCCAGTAGTAGTCCGGGTCTTGTTCCGCCCATCCTGGCTCGGGCGATACGTACGGCTGGAGCGGCACGCGGGAGCGCGCCAGGAGGTTCCCCCGCGCGTCGAACAGGAGCGCCCGCACGCTCTGAGTCCCGTTGTCGATCGCCAAGATCAGGTCCCGCGACATCTCCTACCTCCGCTCCTTGCTTGGGCCTGGAGAGGACCTGCGCGAGCGCCTCAGCAGGTTGGCCGGCGCAAGCCCCAGCCGTGCGAGCGCCGAGCGAAGGCGACGCAGTCGTCCTGCCCGACGTCCTGCCTGCACGGCGGTGGGGGCCATTCCCCGCCAGTCTGGCACCAGGTCCGCGCTCGGCAGGCTGTAGCAGGCCCTCCACAGGCGTCGGTACGCTTCCTCTTCCCGTTCCCAGCGCTCGTCATCCCATCCGAGCTCCTTCTGGCACAGGCTGCGGATTTCCGGCAGTAGACCCGCACCCCCCTCCGGGAGCAGGAGCCCCAACCGCAGCCTCCGCAGCAGCAGGTCATCCAGGTGCAGGACGTTTTCCGCCCGGGCGCTCCAGCGGAGCTCGGCCCAGAGATAGGGCGTCCCCGGGATGCGTTCCAGCTCACCCTCCCGTGCACAGGCGAGCACCTCACGGGCAGCAGCGCCGTAGCGCCCCGCGAGCCTGCGCTGGGTCGCGGGCTCCAACCGCTCGAGGCCCAGCTCGCCAACCGAAACCGGTTGAAGCACGGGCGATCGAGAGTCCGGCTCCGGCACCTGCGGCAAGAGGTGGCGCACGGCGCGCAACGCGTCGAGGGCAATGAGGCGAAACGTTGTCAGTTTTCCCCCGGTGACCGTGAGCAGCCCCCTTTCCTGCCAGACCACGTGGTCGCGCGACTCCTGTGAGGGCTCACAGGGGCGATGGCTCCGGATCACCGGCCGCACCCCCGAGAACGTCGCCAGGACATCGTCCAGGCCGAGGCCCAGGCAGCCACATTCGGATTCCACGGCTGCCATGAGGTAGGCGACCTCCTCCGGTGCGATCCTGGGTTCTTCGTCCAGGGAACGTTCGTGGTCCAGATCCGTGGTTCCCACGAGCGTCACGCCCTCCCAAGGGAAGAAAAAGACCGGTCGGCGGTCGACCGGGTGCAGGAAGGTCACCGCCTCGGCCACTGGGAGCTTCTCCTGCGGGAACACCAAGTGGCTCCCGCGAAGGGGGCGCATCCGCGGAGGCGCGCCGACCTGTTCCCGCAGGCGATCCGCCCAGGCCCCAGTGGCGTTGATCACGACTGCCGCATAACACCGGGCTGTGGCGCCGTTCTCCAAATCCCGGAGCCAAGCGCCGCAGACGCGACCATCCTTCCAGAGCAATTCTTCCGCACGCACCCCGTTCAGCGCGAACCCGCCCGCGGCAATCGCCTCCTGAACGACGCGCAGCACGAGCCGCGCGTCGTCCGTCTGCGCGTCTCCGTAGCGGAACCCCGCGGCAAGTCCGTCCCGCTCGAGGTAGGGAACGAGCGTCTGCAGCTCTTCGGGCGGGAAGGCACGGTGGCTCCATTGCAACGCCAGAAGGTCGTAGATAGAAAGCCCGGCTCGGTAGGTCCAGGGTCCCGGGCGGTCCCCGTGGTAACTGACGATCAGGAACCCCATGGGGTCGATTAGGCCAGGTGCCTCCGCGAGCAACCGCTTCCGTTCCCGCACCGAGGCCCACGTCAGACGGATGTGCCCGTCCTTCAAGTAGCGCAGCCCTCCGTGCACCATCTTCGAGGAGCGGCTCGAGGTTCCCCAGCCGAAATCGCGCTGTTCCACGAGGAGCGCGCGCAGACCGAGGCGCGTGGCCTCGCGGAGGATCCCTACGCCCGTGATGCCACCCCCGACGATCAGCACGTCCCAGGGGCCGCCGATGTGGGCCCAGGATGCAGATCGCTTCTTTTCGGACATCCTCGTCCCTCGATCAGCTTGCCCGGATTCATGATTCCCAACGGGTCGAGCGTTCGGCAAAGGCTTTCGACCAACATCAAGCCCAGTTCCCCCTTTTCCGCCGCCAGATAGGGCAGATGGTCTGTCCCGACACCGTGCTGATGGCTGATCGTCCCACCGTGCGCGACGATCGCCTGGCTTGCGAGCCGCTTCAGGCGGCGCCAGCGCTCGAGCGCCTCGTCCGGGTCCACTGGGAGGCGGAACAGGTAGGTCGTATAGATGCTCGACCCCGAGGGGTACAGGTGGGAAAGGTGGCTGAAGACGTGCACCGCTTCGCCGTACGTCTCCAGTCCGGCGGTCAGCGTCCGCTGCAGGTCCGCCACGAGCACAGGGACGGCCGGCCACGGCACCGCGGTCTCGAGCGTGTCGACCGCGTATCCCATCTCCCAGAGCGCGTTGCGCAGGTAGGGCGTCCGGAAGCGGCTGCGGTGCCACTCGGTACCGAAGGTCCTGCCGACGTGGATGCCCCCATGGTCCCGGGCGATGCGAAGCGTTTCCGATCGGGACAGGCGGACGACCTTCTCGCGCCCCGTGAAGCCCAGGATCGCCATACATTTGCCCTTGCCGGCGCCCCGAAGCGCGAGCACCTTTTCCAGGGCAGAGATCAAACGCTCGTGGCCCGCCAGCGCGAGGGTCGTCTCCGTCTCCTCCGGGGTGCTGATACGGAGCATCGATAGGGGCAGACGCGCCTGGACGATCGCGCGCGCGGCAGCGACTGCCGCCTCCCAGTCCGGGAAAAAGGCCGCGTGGAACTCCTCGCGTTCCGGAAGCGGCGTGATGCGCACGGTTGCCTCGGTGAGGATGCCGAGCCTGCCCTCGGAACCGAGCACCGCCTCGCGCAGGTCGGGCCCGGCGGCAGACCCAGGAAACGGCGGGAATACCAGCGTCCCTGTGGGCGCCTCCAATCTGCCTCCCGCAAAGAGGCGTTCGATGCGCCCGTAGCCGAGGGACTGCTGGCCGCTGGAGCGCGAGGCGATCCACCCGCCCAGAGTGGAGTACTCGAAGGACTGGGGAAAATGGCCCAGGGTAAAGCCGTAAGGCTTCAGTTGTGCCTCCAGCTCCGGCCCTGTGACCCCGGCTTCAAAGGTCGCCAGTTGGGCCTCCGCATCCAGCTTCCGCAGTGCATTCATCCGGGAGAGCGAGACCGTGAGCACGGGCCCTTCTCCGGGGAGCGGGTTAACGTGCCCGACGACGCTCGTCCCCCCGCCGTAAGGGATGACCCGCGCCCCCACCTCGGCCGCATACTTGAGGAGATCGCGGACGTCCTCCTCCACTTCCGGAAACGCCACACCATCCGGAAACGCGGGGATCCGGCCGTAGCGCAAGGCGATCCAGTCGGGTAGGCTCTGCCCACGGGCGTGACAGAGCCGGACCCACGCCTCTTGCGAAACCAGGCGATAGGGCCGAAGGCGAGACGGCGGGACGGACGCAAGCACTTCGGGAAGGGAAACGTCGCGAGGGGGTGTTCCTGGCCCGAGGCGCTCCTCCAGGAAACGGGCGGCGCGCTCGGGCACCGGGTAGATCACAGAGTCGTCTCCCCAACCGTTCCAGCGGCGCATCAGGCTCCTCCAGGCAACTCGTCGCTCGGCTTTCCTTGGGCCTTTTCCCAGAGGCTCAGGCTTCGGCGCATCGCGCGCCGGGTGATGCGTTGCGCGGCAACCCCGTCCCCACGCAAAGCCACCCGGCGGAGGGAGTTGTAGAACGTGCGCGAGGCCTTGCGGGCCTCAGGCTGCGCAAAGTAGAGGCGCGCCATCCGTTCGTAAAAGCCCGCGAAGCCGTTCAGGATCAGCGTAAAGACAGGATTCCCGGAAGCCATCGCGAGGGTGCGGTGCAACTGCCAGTCGTACGCCGCAAACGCATCGGGGGTATCCTCGAGGGCATCGGATGCCGCCAGGAAGGAGAGCACCTGCTCCGGGTTCCGTTCCACAGCGGCGCGGGCGTACGCAGGCGCGAGGGCGACGCGTACTTCGAGCAGGTTCGGGACGAAAGAGGGCGGGAGCCGTTTCGCGTAGCGCACCAACGCGTGGAGTGCGTTGAGCCCCCCATCCCTCCAGAAGTCGTTGACACGGGTGGGCTTCCCCTGGCGGATGGTCACCCAACCGTCGCGCTCCAGCCGCCGCAGCGTCTCGCGCAATGTCGGCCGCGTGACACCCAGCCGCTCGGCGAGCTCCCGTTCGCCGGGGAGCGTCGAGCCGGGAGGGAAAGTCCCATCCAGGATGGCGCTCACCAGCGCTTGCTCGACATATGCGGCCGGCCGCGGCGGCACGATCCAGGAGGCCATTGGATCCCCCGGGACTGGTCAGTGGTCTAACCAGCTCTATCATACAACTTCTCACGGGTCCTGTCAAGACGCGCACCCTGGGGTTCAGACAGGAGTTGGGACACGGCCGCGCCCTATCGCAAGAAAGGATAGCCATGCTGTAGCCACAACGGCTTACCATTCGGTCGTGGGGAGCGCCTGTTTCCGCTTACGTAGCACAAAAAGCCCGGAATGCTGTATCTTGTAAGTCCGAACCTCAGAGTCGCCTCACTTGACGCCTTTCTGCAGGCGTGATAGCATAGATAACGTTATGACGGACTGCAGGAGATGAGGACGGACCATGAGCAGCTCGACGGCAACCGCGGAGCGCGTCGAACTCCGGCGCGATGTGACCATCTGGGGTTCCTACACATGGGGCTATGCCGACGTAGGGGCAGACATCTACGTCGCTTTGGGGCTCGTGATCGGAGCCGCACAGGGTGGGGCGCCGCTCGCCTTTGCCATCGCCGGCCTGATCTACATCCTTATCGGCCTGGCCTTCACCGAGCTGGCGTCCGCCTATCCTGTGGCTGGCGGTGGGCACTACTACTCCCTTCGCGGCCTGGGGGACTTTTTCGGGTTCCTGGCCGGGGCCGCCCTCCTGCTAGACTATACGATCGACATCGCCCTCTTTGCCACCGCATCGGCGGGGTACCTGAACTATTTCCTGCCCTACTTGGGCCTGAACCTGGCGCAGTTCAACGTTTCGTTCGGGCCCATTCGCGACCTCAACCTGCTGTGGCTAGGCGAGACAATGGCGATCATTATCTTCCTGCGGTGGCTCAATGTGCGCGGGATTCGCGAATCTTCCCTGGTCAACGAGGTTATCGGGCTGATGGACCTGTTGCTCGAGATGTCCGTTGTCGTGTTCGGCTTTATCCTGGCGTGGAAGCCGGAGCTTCTGGTGCAGCAGTTCCTGCACGAGTTCCCCAGCCGTCAGCAGTTCCTCTACGGCTTTTCTCTGGCGATCATCTCATTCGTAGGCCTGGAAAGTATCTCGCAGGCCGCGCAGGAAACGCGCCGTCCGGCGACCGTCATTCCCCGCACTTCGATCGCGCTGATCTTCACTGTGTTCATCCTCGCCGTGGGCTTCTCGACCGTCGGTCTGGGCATCCTGCCCTGGACGGAGTTCAAGGCCCACGAGTCGGATCCCATTGCCTACCTGGCCTCCCACATTCCCTACCTCGGGGTGGTTGCGGGCCCGTTCGCCGCTGTTCTGGGGGCAACGATCCTCTTTATCTCGTCAAACACCGGGGTGATGGGAGACTCACGACTAATCTTCTCGATGAGCCACTTTCGGCTCGTTAGCCCGTGGTTCAGCCACGTCCATCCGAAATACCGCACGCCCAGTAACGCCATCATTGGCTTCGGTTGGGTCGGACTTGTACTGACGGTTCTTGCCTTCCTGACCCCTAGTGTCCTGGACACCTTGGCCAACCTCTACGCGTTCGGGGCCACCTTCGGTTATATCCTCGTGTACTTTTCCCTGATCCGGCTGCGCTTCACCGACCCCTACACCCCGCGGCCCTACAAGGTGCCGCTGAACATCCGCTGGAAGCGCCGTGACGGAACGACCATCGAGGTCCCAGTGCTCGGGGCGCTGGGGCTGCTCGGCGTGACGAGCATCTTTGTCGCGGTGCTGATCACCCATCAGATCGCCCGCATCGCCGGGCCGATCTGGTTGCTGATCGGCACGATCTACTACGCGATCTTTCGCCGGCGTAACGGCCTGCCGGTATTCCGAAGCGTGCCGCACGACTGGGAGAAAGAGCAGATCGACGTCCTGACGAACGCGGAAGAGTTCGACCTGGTAGAGCAGTACAAGCAGGCCCTGATCCGCCGGGACCGGGCCCGGGGCGTGGTCTCCCGCTGGAGCACGGAGGAGGTCTGACATGGCCCGGAAGGCCCTTCCCACGGCCGAGCGGCTGACGGCGCGCGATGCGCTGCAGATCGTCCTGGGCGTCCTGATGGTCCCGCTGGGTGTGATCATCGTCGTGCGCGTGTGTTCCCTTGCTCCGTCTGTCCTGGGCGTGATCGTGGGAACCGCGTTCGTCGGCTTCGGCGTGCACCGACTCTGGCTTGCCGGTTCGCGTCTGCGCCAGCTGTACGGGAGGAAGCGATCGTGAGCACACCCCCTTCGCCGACCTTTCATCCGATCGGGATCGGCCTGGCCGTCCTGTTCGTGCTCTCCATGGGGCTGCTCTTCTTCTGGATGTTCCGGGTGCCGCCTCCGGTGCCGCGGGAGGTAGCTGCGGTGCGCCGTTCCGTGGCCGCGATGGAGCGCATCCTCGTCCCCGTCTCGGGGCGCCTCGCGTCGGAGCGAGCTGTGGAGCTGGCCTGCCGGCTGGGGGAAAAGCAACGGGCCGAGATCGTGCTGGCCTACGTGATCGAGGTGCCGTTCACCCTCTCGTTGAACACCCCGATGCCAGCCTCGGAGGCCAAAGGCCAGGAAGCGCTCCGCACAGCGCGCTTTATCGTGGAACAGCACGGCCTCCCGGTGCGCACCCGCATCGTGCCCCACCGTTACGCTTGGGACGGGATCCTCCACCTGAGCCGCGAGGAGAAGGTCGATGCGATTGTGATGAGCGTGGGACGCGGAGGACCCGGCGGCGACGCGCTGGGACGCACGACCCAGGAGGTCGTGCGGCGCGCGGAATGTGAGGTGATCCTGGACCGCGTCGCGCGCAGGGGAGGTTAAGATGGTCATTGAGCGCCGGGTACGTCTGACCTATCCGCCACACTTGCTCGATCAGCCCCTCCTCTACCGGCTGATCCGCCAGTTCGACCTGCAGACGAACATCCTGGAAGCCCGGGTCACAGGGACGGAAGGATGGCTCGTGCTCGCCGTCCGGGGGGAGCAGCAAAACGTCCTCCAGGGGCTGACCTGGCTCCAGGAGCAGGGCGTCCAGGTCGAGGTTCTCGGCGAAGTGTGTCCAGCATAGGGCGATAGGTCCGATCGAGGAGGAACCATGAAGGTCGTGATTCTCGGGTGTGGAAGACTCGGCTCTTTCTTGGCCCGACAGCTGGTCGGACAGGGCCATGAGGTTACGGTGATCGACCAGGACGCCTCGGCGCTTGCGCGGCTCGGGGATGAGTTTCCCGGCCGGACCGTCGTGGGGACCGGCATCGACGAGGACGTGCTGCGCCGCGCGGGGGTTGCAGAAGCGGATGCCTTTGTCGCGGTGACGAACTGGGACAACACGAACGTCATGGCCGCACAGGTGGCCCGAGAGATCCTGGGGGTCCCACGCGCCATCTGCCGCCTCTACGATCCGCTGCGGGACGAGTTCTACCGCTCGCTCGGCCTGGAAACGATCTGCCCGACCCTGTGGGGCGCTCAGCGCATCGCAGAGTGTCTGGCTCAGCCTGCTTGCCAAAAGGAATAGGGGGCAACGATGTACATCGTGGTCGTTGGTGGAGGCAAAGTCGGCTATTACCTGACCAAGTCGCTCCTGGAACAGGGCCACGAGGTGCTGGTCATCGAGCGGGACCCCCGGCGTCAGGCGATCCTCAGCCAGGAACTGGGTGCCGTCGTGCTTCCCGGCGATGGCTGCGAGGTCGCGGTCATGGAGCAGGCGGGGTTCTCCAGAGCCGATGTGGTCATCGCGGTCACCGGGGACGATGAGGACAATCTGGTCATTTGCCAGGTCGCCAAGCGCCGTTTCCATGTCGGACGCACGATCGCCCGAATCAACAATCCCCGCAACGAGAAGATCTTCCGCCGCTTGGGGATCGACGTCACCGTCTCCAGCACCGAGGTGATCCTTTCCCAGATCGAACAGCTGCTGCCGTTCGAGTCGCTGGTGCATCTGCTGAGGCTCCGCAACGTGGGGATCAGTTTCGTCGAGTTGGAGGTTCCGGCACATTCCCCCGCGCTCGGCCGGCCGCTCAGGAGCCTGGGCATCCCCGACGATTGCATCATCCCGTTGCTCATCCGAGGGGACAAGGAGGCCATCATCCCCTACGGGGAAACGGTGCTCCAGGCCGGCGATCGCCTGATCGCGGTCACCTCGGAAACAAGCGAACAAACGCTGCGGCACCTTCTGCTTGGGTGATCCCATACTTGCGCCGTGTCGCGCCTGAAACGTAGGTGCCTGCCTCAGGGCAGGCACCTACTTTCACGGGATGCGCGTGCTCGCAGTCGTTCCCTCTTACAGCCAGTCTAGATGGCGAACCTGGGCGCGCTATCCCCTGCGCCGGCGTGAGACCAGCGTGTAGAAGGCGATCCCGATCCAGACCACGTTGACGGCGACGGAAGGGAACGCCCGGTAGTGGAACGAATTCAGCAGAACCAGCGCCCCCCCGGCCAGATTGAGCAGCTGGTAGGCCACCGAATCCCCTTCGAGGCGCCGTGCAGAGACCAGCCCGTACGCCGTGAGCAGCGCGACCACACCGGCCCACCCGGCCACATCGATCCAGAGGTTCGGCGACACGGCCACCGCCTTTCTACCCAAGGTTGGGATTCCACGCGGTCCGCAGCATAGCACAGATCACCGTCCCTGGCAAAGTTGACCACAAAAGCCATGGGCACGTTCCCGCTTCGGCGGCCCTGCGACTACCGTTCCGGGACCTTCCCCTCCCGCTGTCGCCGAAGGATGACCGCCTCGGCCAGCGATTCGGGCAGGGTCTCGTAGCGCGCGAACTCGAGCGAAAAGGTGCCAT
>JBMFPK010000068.1:0-5539 GCA_049969155.1 Chloroflexia bacterium
TAGCGCGCCGTTCCCACAGGGCAGGGGGCAAGCCGCACCGGATCCCGGCTAGGCACCATGGCAGATGCCTTGGCGATCTGCACGGCCAGCGCAGCCACGCGATCCACCTCTTCTGGGGTCAGCGTGGAGCTGGCGGCGAAGCCCCAGGCCCCATCAGCGATCACGCGGACGCCAAAGCCCAGACTGACTTCGTGCGAGGCGGCGACCACGGCTCCGTTCTTGACCGTGATCTGCTCCTCCTCCCGACGGACGATCCGAATGTCCGCGTACTTGGCCCCGCGCACCTGAGCTGTCCACAACGCGCGCTCGGCAAGCGTCCTCATCGCTCCTCCTTGCCGGTGTATATTTCGACATACATTGGCCAGGGCTACGGACGGCACCGGGCCGAACGGAAACATTCTACTACAGGCACTGGCCGCGCGCAAACCGGCGGCGAGCGTTCCAGCTAGCCAGGTGACGGTGGCCTTCCAGCGAGCGGCGTTGACAATCCGCCCGCCGGACTCCTATAATGCGTAACGGCGCGATCTCTTTGGGAAATCTGGCAGGCGGAGGCATCTGTGGAAGCAGGTCGTGAGTTGCTGCAGGAGATCGCCGGACGCGCACGTCTCCGCGAGGGCGAAGCGGGGGTGGAGGCGTTCCTACGCCTGCTGTATCGGCGCTCGCCCCTGCGCACCAGCGAAGTTGCCCGTATACTTGGGTGGCCCACCCCGGTTGCGGCCGCCGTGCGTGGCGAACTGGAGCGAGCCGGCCTCCTCAGGCGGGAACCCAGCGGAACTTCCCTGGCACCGGAGGCCCGCCGGTGGGTCGAGGAGACTCTGGGCGCCCGCGTTCGCGAAGACCCCTTGTGTCCGACCTGCGGGGGCCTGCGGATCGCGGTCGATCCCGTCCGGTGGGGGAAGGTGCATGCCCTCCTTGAGGCGGTCCAGCGAGCCAACCCTCCTGTAAACCGGGCACTCGATCAGTCGCACGGCACACCGGAAACAGCGCTGCGCCGGGCGCTGGCCATGTACCGCGAGGGGGCATTGGAAGGGAAGGAGGTGCTGCTCCTAGGAGATGACGACCTGGTGTCGCTCGCCATCGGCCTGCTCGCCAAGGAACTGTGGCCGGAGGGGAACCTGTATCGCCGCCTCGTGGTGCTGGACATCGACGAGCGTTTCCTGGAGCACATCGCTTCCGCTGCACGAGAGATGTCGATCTCCCTGGAAACGGTCCAGCACGACCTGCGGGAGCCGCTGCCACTTCACCTCCGAAGCCGGTTCGACACCGTGGAGACCGACCCCCCGTACACCCCCATGGGTCTGCGGCTCTTTCTCGGGCGTGCGCTGGAAAGCCTGCGGCCGGGCGCGGGCCGGGATATCTTCCTCTCGTTCGCGCAAAGGGACCCGCCCGGCCAGCGGGAGATCCTCCAGGTGTGCGTCGAGCTGGGCCTGGCCGTGTTCTCGATCACGCCAGGTTTCAACCGGTACCTAGGAGCGGCGACACTGGCCAGCACCAGCCAGTTCCTGCACCTTCGCACCACAGACCTGCGGCCGGAACCGTTCGGCACCTACGAAGGGGCGCTCTATACGGGCCAAGTCCGCCCGGTGCTGCGATGGTATCGGTGCCTTGCCTGCGGCCGGCAGACCGCCGTGGGACAGGGGGGCGAGGCTCCCTCGATCGAAGCCCTCAAGGCGGCCGGGTGTCCATCGTGCGGCGGACACCGCTTCCGGGCGGGCAAGTTGGTTCCGCGTTGAACGCCCCCTGCGGATGGTTCAGCTTGCGGGCGTCGATACCGTGCCGCAGGCTATGGGTCGGGGCAAGGGTAAAGACAAGCTCCAACGGCCCAGAAGGCTCCTCCGCATATCCCCCGAGCCGCTCTTCCTTCGATGGAGGCCGCAAGCGCCCATCGCCGGGCTTGCTGTCCGCCAGGGGTGTGGTAGAATAGGGCCGCTCGGAACGAGCGACGGAGGTGGAAAGTGGCGGACGGCCGCGCGCCACGCGATCGGATCGAAAGCCAGCGAGGGCGAGCAGGGGCCGAAATCCTCGCCTTCCTGTTTCGCCGGCTTGGACTGTACCTACTGATCCTCCTCGCCATCGTGGTGTCCTTTACGCTCGTCCAGTTCTGGACGCGGGCGGTCTATGACGACCGATATACCTTCTGGGCAGCGACGCGTGACGGCTTCCAAGAGGTCGCGACTTACTTCCGGAACTGGCTGGCGGGCCGCTTCGGTGCCCCCAACGAGCAGGTGGCAAGGGACGTCAAGCGCATCTTCACGGAGTTCTACCCCCGGAGTATGGGGCTGCTCCTTCTTTCGTTCCTGCTCGCGACCCCGGCCGGGCTTTCCCTCGGCGCCGCATCCGCGTTCCGGCGCGGCCTTGGACTGCCACGGTGGGCCAGCGGGCTCCTCCTGGGAGGAGTCACGCTCGGGCTTGCGGCCCTGATCCAGCTTCTCCTGCGAGGTACCGTTCCGGAAACGTTCCTCCGCTGGCTCATCGGAACCGCTATCGCGCTTTCGCTGAGCGGTACCCTCTGGCTGGTGATCCGCATCGCGCGATGGGCAGGGTTCCTTTCTTTCCTTACGTTGCTCGTAGGAATTGTGGGAATCTCCGTCCCGAGCTTCTTCATCGCGGTCTTTTTGCAGGCGGGAGTCATCCGGGCCTACCGCCTCTCGGCCGGCGTGCGCATCCTCCCAGTGGGCGGCTTCGGGTGGGACCTGCACCTCGTGCTGCCCGCGATCGTGCTCATGGCGCGGCCGCTCGCTCAGATCTCCCGGGTCACCTTCACGACCCTCTCCCGCCTGCTCGAGGAAGACTTTGTCCGCACCGCACGGGCCAAGGGCGTCCCTACGCTGCTCATCCACGCACGCCATATCTTCCGCAACGCTGCGGTGCCCATCATCACTGCGGTCGGCGTCTCCCTGCGCTTCTCCTTGAGCAGCCTGCCGGTGATCGAACTGCTGTTCGGCTGGCCCGGGATCGGGTTCGTCTTCTTTCAGGGGATCAGTCGTCAGTACCGGGGGACATACCAGCTCGGCTTCCTGCGGAGCCCGCCCGCGGTCAACCTGACGATCCTGGTGCTTCTGGGGATCACCTTCATGCTCGTCAACCTCACGATGGACCTGTTGTATCGAGTCGTCGACCCACGCATCCGCGAGGCGGGCACGCGCCTGTAGGGTATGCCGATGGCTGTCCGAGACGAAGTGCTGCGAGCATTCGAACCCGAACATAGCCCGGTGCGCCGATGGAGGCAGGCGCGCGCGGCCATCGTCGACGTCCTGACGAACGTGCCCCTCCTCCTCGGCCTGGCCATGGTGCTCGCGCTGATCCTGCTCGCGCTGTACGCACCTGTGCTGGCTCCCCACAACCCCTTCGAGAAACACCTGATGCTCCGGGAAGGAGGAAAGTGGGTCGGCTCGCCCCCGTATCCTCCCTCAGAGCGCTTCCCTTTGGGGAGTGATGTGGACGGGCGTGACATCCTCAGCCTGCTGCTGTACGGAGCCCGACAGACCCTCGTGATCGCGGCCACTGTAGTGGCCGCGCGCCTCGCGCTCGGGTGCACCGTGGGCGCGGTGGCCGGCTGGTACCCCGGATCGCGGTTCGACCGGCTTGCCATGGCTGCGGCTGACTTTTCCGCCGCGTTCCCACCCTTGTTGCTCGGTGCCATCCTCGTGTTCCTCTTCGACATTCGCAAGGGGATGTTGACGTTCGCCCTCGCCCTCTGTTTCGTCGGCTGGGGGGAGGTTGCCCAGTACATCCGCAGCGAGTTCCTGGTTGTGCGACGGCAGCCGTACATCGAGGGAGCGCGGACGATCGGGCTCTCGGAAGTCTCGGTCATCATGCGCCACGCGGTCCCCAACGTGGTCACCTCCCTCATCGTGATCGCGGCGCTGGAGATGAGCGCCGTGCTCCTGTTGCTCGGGGAACTGGGCTTCGTCGGCATCTTCGTCGGCGGCGGGCGATTGTTCGGGCACGACGTGGACATGGGCCTCGACCGACCTACCACGTTCTTCGACGTGCCCGAGTGGGGCGGGATGCTCGCGGGCTCCTGGCGTTATGTGGACAGCTGGTATTGGATTCCCCTGTACCCTGCAGCCGCCTTCGCCTTCGCCATCCTGGGGTTCAACCTCTTCGGCGAGGGGCTGCGCCGCTTAGTGGAAAAGGGCCGTATTCCGGTGAGCGCGATCTACAGCCGACGCACGCTCGCCGTCATCGCGACGATCGTCCTGGCCACGATGGCCGTCATGAACAACGTCGGGCCCCAGGCGGAACTGGCCCGCATGGCGGCCCGTTTCGACGAGCAGCGGGCGCTGGCCCACATCCAGGTCCTGGCCTCCGATGCGATGCAGGGCAGGGCCAGTGGGAGCCCCGAGGACCGGCTCGCGGCGGAATACATCGCGCAGCAGTTCGCGAAGTTGGGACTCCTTCCCGCCGGCGACAACGGCACCTACTTTCAGACATTCTCCATCTCCTACACCCGACTGCTCGAGACGCCGGTCTTGGAACTGGTGGATGAAGAGGGACACGTCCTCGAATCGTTCGTGCACCGTCAGGACTTTCGGGAAATCGTCAGCAACGGTCTGGGCACGGGACAGGTGGAGAATGCCGAGGTCGTCTTTGTGCTGGGAGGAATCTCCTACCACGAGGGAGACAAGATCGCGGGCATCTCGCCGTCGCGCGACGACTTCCGGGGGGTCGATGTGCGGGGCAAGGTCGTGCTGCTGATCCCCGATTCCACCTTCCTGCTGTACCGGCCGGTTCAGGAAATCCAGGAACGCGGTGGGCTGGGGGTGCTGATCCCGGCGAGCCCCGGAGCCCAGATGGGGATGAAGGGCTCGTACCTCGTGGACCGCCCCGACCAGCCTACGCTGCCCGGATTCGTGATCCGGCGGGATCTGGCGGACCGCCTCCTGGCTCCCCACGGGGTCACGCTGCGGGAGATCACCCGCCGCAGCGAGGAACTGCGGGCCCAGGGGAAGACACCGACCCTCGCCTTCGACACCGGGGTACGGGTGCGGATGCGCGTCCAGCTGCTCCCCTGGGAGTCGCGCACCACGCAGAACGTCCTCGCCTACATGCCCGGAAGCGATCCAAACTACGCCTGGCAGACGGTCATCATTGGCAGCCATTACGATCACATCGCCCCGGACCCTGCCGGCCGCGTTTTCCCCGGGGCCAACGACAACGCCTCGGGGGTGGCGGTCACCCTGGAGGTCGCACGGCTGCTCCAGGAGGTGGGCTTCCGGCCGAAGCAGACGGTACTCTTCGCCGCTTGGGGCGCCGAGGAGCTGGGCCTCCTTGGATCGAAATACTATGTCACGCATCCCGCGTTCCCCCCGAAGAACACGATCGCAGTGCTGAACCTGGATTGCGTGGGCCGGGGGAATCGTCGGCAGCTCGCCATCAGCAAGAGTGAAAAGGCCTATAGCCTCTACTACCTCGTGGAGAACGCGGCGCACCGCATGGGCGTGGGCACCGTTCCCGAGTCGTACGGCGGGAGCGACCAAGACACGTTCCTCTCGTACGGTGTACCTGCAGTGCTGCTCCTGGAGCCCGGGGAGAT
>JBMFPK010000068.1:5549-10367 GCA_049969155.1 Chloroflexia bacterium
AGATAGACTGGATCCACACGGCAGCGGACACCGTCTCCGGCATCGAACCGCACATCTTGGACGAGGCCGGGATGACCGCCGCGATGGCGTTGATGGACCTCACGGACGGGCGATAGAGGAAGGCATATGCCCGAGAAACTGGTGATCGTGGAATCCCCTGCCAAGGCACGCACCATCCGCAAGGTGCTCGGCCCCGAGTACCGGGTGCAGGCGTCGTTGGGCCACGTGCGGGATCTCCCCAAGAGCCGCCTCGGGGTGGACGTCGAAAACGGCTTCACCCCGACCTACACGGTCCCCAAAGCGAAAGCCGCGGTGGTGAAGCAGCTCCGCCAGGAAGTGGAAAAAGCCGACGAGATCTACTTGGCCACGGACCCGGACCGGGAGGGGGAAGCGATCGCCTGGCATATTCTACAGGTTACTCACCCAAAAACGCCCCACGTGCATCGCGTGGTGTTCCACGAGATCACACCGCCGGCCATCCAGGAAGCTTTCCGCAACCCACGGGGGATCGATATGCTCCTCGTGAACGCCCAACAGGCCCGGCGGATCCTGGACCGCCTCGTGGGGTACCGGATCAGCCCGCTCTTGTGGGAGAAGGTGCGGCGCGGGCTCTCCGCCGGCCGGGTGCAATCGGTGGCCGTGCGCCTGGTGGTCGAGCGCGAGCGGGAGATCGAAGCCTTCCAGCCTCAGGAGTACTGGACCGTCGAAGCCGACCTCGCGAAGATGCTGGAACAGCCGCCAGGACCGGAGGACGTATTCCGCGCGGTCCTGTACAGCGTGCGGGGCGAACGGCTGGACAAGTTCGGGTTGCGGTCGCGCGACGATGCTCAGGCGATCGTGGACGCTCTCCAGGGGGCCACCTACCGTGTCCTGAGCCTCCGGAAGCGCCAGGTGAACCGTTCGCCCCTTCCCCCGTTCATCACGAGCACCCTTCAGCAGGAAGCCTCGCGCAGGCTCGGGTTCGCTCCCAGCCGCACCATGCGGATCGCGCAAGAGCTGTACGAGGGAGTGGAGCTCGGCCCGGAGGGAAGCGTTGGCCTGATCACCTATATGCGTACCGATTCCACCAACGTTTCCCCCGTGGCACAGGAAGAGGCCCGGCAGTACATCGCGGAGCGATGGGGGACCGTTTACCTGCCTCCAAAGCCCCCGGTCTACCGCACCCGCGCCGTACTGGCTCAGGAGGCCCACGAAGCAATCCGGCCCACGTCTGTCTTCCGAGAACCGAAAGCGGTCGAGCCGTACCTGTCGCGCGATCAGTACCGTCTGTACGAACTGATTTGGCGCCGGTTCCTGTCCAGCCAGATGGCACCAGCCCTCCTGGAACAGACCTCCGTGGATATCGGCGCGGGGACCGGAGAGGAGTCACCCTACGTCTTCCGCGCAAGCGGACTGGTCGTCCTCTTCCCGGGATTCTTGCGCCTGTACCGGGAAGCGCTCGAGGAAGGGGAAAAGGGTGCGACACCGGAAAGGCACCTGCCCCCTCTCTCCGAAGGGGAAGAGCTGCTCCTCGTGCAACTCCTTGCGGAGCAGCATTTCACGGACCCTCCCCCGCGCTACACCGAGGCCACCCTCATCCGGGAACTTGAAAGGCGCGGGATCGGCCGGCCCTCGACCTACGCCCCCATCGTGAGCACGATCCAGGAGCGCGGCTATGTCGAGCGCGTCGAACCGCGGAAGCGGAACTCCCCCTTGCGTCCCACTGCCCTCGGGCGGCTGGTGAACGACCTCCTGGTGGCGCATTTCCCGGACATCTTGGACTACGGCTTTACGTCGCAGATGGAAGCGCAGCTGGACCAGATCGCTTCCGGAGAGCGCCCCTGGGTACCTGTGCTGGAGGAATTCTACCGCAGGCTAGCTGCGGAGATCGAGGCCGCTGAGGCGGAGATGCGGTCGGTCAAAGGGGAAGTACAGCCCACGGACGTCGTGTGCGAGATCTGCGGCCGGCCGATGGTCATCCGGTGGGGGAAGAAAGGGGAGTTCCTGGCCTGCAGCGGCTACCCCACGTGCCGCAACACGCGGGACTTTCAGCGCGGGCCCGATGGGGAAATCGTCCCACTACCGCTGGAGACGACCGGGGAGACCTGCGAGGCCTGCGGCCGGCCCATGGTGCTCAAGCGCGGGCGGTACGGACCCTTCCTCGCCTGCACCGGCTATCCCGAGTGCCGCAACACGCGCAACCTAGGGGGCGAGGCTCCCACGGCCACGGGCGACAATCCCGAGGCCCCAGCCGAGGTCTGCGAGCTCTGCGGCCGGCCGATGGTGCTCAAGCGCGGGCGATACGGACCCTTCCTCGCCTGCACCGGCTATCCCGAGTGCCGCAATACACGGCGCATCCCCCGGGCGAGAGGTTCGTAGTACCTTGGGGCGACGGTCGAGGTCCTCAGGGGGAAGCACGGCTATGTGCGATTCGTGCGGTCGAACACTTCGCACGGTGCTGCTGCTGCTGGAAGCCCAGTGGCTCCTGTTCCGCAACCACCTGCGCCGCAGCGAGCCTCGCAGACGGCTCGCTTGGGTGCTCGGGGGGATCGGCTTGGGCGCCGCGGGGACTTTCTTCGCCGTCTGGGGGTACGCGTTGGGCCGCCTGCTCCGCACAGCCACAGGCGTGGATCTAGCCTTGTTTGTGGAGGCCGGATTGGCTCCGGATCTGCTCTCCCCCGAACGCCTTTTGGCGCCGCTCGTGTTCCTGGTCGTCACCGGAGTCTGGGGACTGATCCTGTTGAGCGGTCTGGGGACAGCGATCCGGACCTTCTACCTGAGCAGCGACCTGGAGCTCCTGATGGCCGCGCCGATTCCGAGCCGAGCGATCTTTGCGGCCAAGTTCCTGGAGAGCCTGGGGATCGCCTACCTGTTGCTGTTCACCCTGGCGCTGCCCGCGCTTGTCGGACTCGGTGCGGGAGCTCGCTTCGCGGGCGCTTACTACTTCGGCTGCCTGTTGCTATTCCTCTTGCTCCCGCTCGTCCCCCAGGCCGTGGCGATGCTGCTTGTGCTACCGCTTGTGCGTCTGATCCCGCCCCGCCGGTTACGCGAAGCGCTGAGTCTGCTGGGCGCAGCGGTCGGTACTGCTTTTTACCTCTTCACACAGATGCCCCAAACGGAGTGGCTCGAGCCACGGGCCGTGGCCCAGGCGCTGGGCATTTTGCGCCGTGCGTACCTTCCCTTTCTCCCGCAGGCGTGGGCTGCCGAAGGGCTGAGATCTCTTGCGGAGGCCGCCTACGGGCGAGCGGCGCTCCATTTCGGGGCACTGGCCCTTCTGAGCATGGCCGTCTGTGCGGGATGCGTGCTGCTGGCTGAGAATCTCTACTACGCCGGATGGGCAAGTTTGCAAACAGCTTCCGGGGTGAGAAGGGGCGTGCGCCGCCGGCGGACACGCTCTTTCCGCGATGTGCGGATCCTTCCCCGGCCGATGATCGGGATCGTGGAAAAGGATATACGGGCGCTCCTACGCAACCCGAACCACTGGTCGCAGATGCTGATGCCGCTGGCCGGCTTTGCGGTGGTGATCGTGCAATCCCTCCGGAGCCGGTTGGCAGACGGGACAGCCGTCCAGCTGCTGAACGCGCTCTCCCCGATCGGGTTCATCCTGCTTCTGGCCCTCGCGGCCGTCGCGCGTTTGGGGTTGGCCGGCATCGGAGGCGAGAGCCAACAGCTATGGCTCCTGCGCATCGCCCCTGTTTCCACGGCCCAGCTGCTATGGGCCAAGTGGACGAGTGCGTACCTGCCTTATGCCGTTCTCGCGAGCCTGATGCTGATGTTCCACGCGGTCCTCACCCGGCTGGACGGACAGACAGCGCTGGCCGCATGGCTCTTCCTGATGCTTGCGGGTGCCGGGGGCAACGCGATCGGGGTTGGCCTGGGGGCAAGCTCCATCCGGCTCGAGCGCGAGCGTGCTACGCGGCCCATCTCTACGGGTGCGGGATGCTTGTATTACCCGCTCACGGGCAGCTTTGCAGCGTTCCTGAGCCTCGGGATCGCGATCGCTCTGGGTGGCGAGATCCTTCTAGAGATGGGGTGGCCGTCCTGGGCCTGGGTCGCCAGGGTGTGCGGCTTTCTGATGGCGGTCGTGTTGGCCACGACGGGGCTCGTCCTTCCCCTACGCATCGGGGCCAGGCGGCTGGCACAGATCGAATGACGCTCAGCGTCTCGGGTTCCCCGCCAGCAGCTGTTCCAGCTGCCGCGAGGCCTCCTGGATGCGACGGCTGTGGGGCTGCAGACGCCGGGCTTCCGCCAGGGCATCCGCAGCATCTCGGTACCGACGCAGCTGGATGCAGGCGAGGGCTAGGTCCAGATGGAGATCGGCGTTGTCCGGAAGCCAGGTGAGTGCCTTTTGCAGGTGCAGCGCCGCTAGCGCCCACATGCCGGCCCGCGCGAAACGTCGGCCGTGCAGCCAAAAGTCCTGGCCCTCCGCCGCCTCGGGCTCCGCCTGGAGCAGAATACGCCTCTTTTCCGTGAAAAAGTCGTCCTGCAATTGAAGTCCGAGCCACACGAGCGTGAAGGCGATCAGGATGCCCCCGATCCCGACCAGGAGCGTCTGCCCCCTCAGATGGAATGTCACTCCAATGGTCAGCAGAGTGGAGAGGACGGCGTTGCCAAGGAAGAGGTAATAGAACGGCCGCGCGCGGAAGTACAGCCCTACGACGACCACCACGGAAAGCACCACGGACGCCAGGGCCAGGAGGAACACCGGAGGAGGAAGTATCTCCTGCGCCAAGGCCACAAGTTCCCGAGGGACCTCTGTGGGAAGGCCCAAATAGGCCGGGATCAGCCGGTACGCTCGATCGGCCCCCACGCGGTACCCCACATACATCAGCAGAAGCG
>JBMFPK010000069.1:0-10305 GCA_049969155.1 Chloroflexia bacterium
CCCTTCGTGGAGGAGTTGCTGGCCCGCTGCGGGAGCACCTTCCGCGTCTACCAGAACACCCTCCTGGTCCTGATGCCGGACGGTGGGGAGTGGACGGCGCTCCACCGCCTGGTTCGCCGTCTCCTGGCCCTGCGGGCCATTGAGGAGGATCGGGCCCTGCGGCAGGGGCTCTCGGAGGAGAACCGGCGGACCCTCCAGAGCCGGCGGGATGAGGCGGAGAAGGATGTCCCCTTCCGGCTGTTCTACGTCTACCGGCACCTGGCAAAGCCCGCGCCCGAGGGGGTGGAGTGGCTGGACCTGGGCATCCCCACGGTGGGGGAGAAGTCGCTGAGCCAACGGGTGAAGGAGGCGCTGCGGAGCCGGGACCTGCTGGTGGGCAAGATCGCCCCGACGCGTCTCCTCCAGAAAGCACTGCGGGAGGACGAAGCGGAAAAGCCCCTGCGGGACGTGGTGGAGGCCTTTCTGCGCTACCCCCAGTTGCCGATGCTAGAGAGCGAGGAGGTGGCCTGGGTGTCGATCCGCCAGGGCGTACAGGAGGAGGTCTTGGGCGTCCGGGTGGGCGAGCGGAGTTACTTCGGCGAGCCCCTGCCGGCCTTTATCTCGCCGGAAGACGGTGTCCTGGTGCGCGAGGTCGCGCCGGCCGTCGAGCCCAGGCCGGAGGAAGCACCCACCCCCGGGGGAACCGGACAAGTAACCGGCACATCGGGGCGAGTGGCCGAGCCGACCGACGTGACTGCCCCGGTCCCGGGGATCCGTACCTACGTCCTGCGGGCCCGCGTCGCCTGGGAGAAACTTTCCGATTTCGTCCGCGGCGTTGTGACGCCTCTCCAGAATGAAGCGGAGCTGGAGATCGAGGTTTCCCTGCGGGCCCAGGCACGGCCAGGAGGGATCCAGAAACACACCTTGGAGCACCTCGTGCACGAGACACTGCGCCAGATTGGCGCGCAGATCCTGGAAGAGTCCGGCGAGGAGTGAATCTTCCCGGCGGGGTCGAAGCGTTCAAGCAGCGTGGCTTTGCGCCGTATCCATCGAGCGCTCCTGCGTGCGGTACACGCTTCTCTGGGAGATCCCGCGAGGTTTCTCGAGCAGCGGTGGAGGCCTCACCCCTCCGGCGAAGCGGAACTGCGATCCCGGTGCAGCAGGCGGCGCACGATATCGAACAGCTGCCGGCCGGCCCGTTCCCAGGTGAAGAGGCGCGCGCGCTCCGGTCCGGCAGCGCGCAGCGCCCGGCGCAACTCCTCGTCCTCGATCAGCCGACGGAGGCCATCGGCGATCGAGGCGGGGTCCTTCGGGTCCACAAGGATGGCGGCATCCCCCACGACCTCCGGCATCGCGGAGACGTTGCTCGTGAGCACCGGCGTCCCGCACGCCAGACCTTCCAGCGGTGGGACGCCGAACCCTTCGTAGAGGGAAGGGTAGACGACGCCCAGTGCCAAGTTGTAGAGGCCTACCATATCCTCATCCGGCACAAAGCCCAGGAAGCGTACCCAGTGGTGCAGTCCCAGCCGCTCGACGGCAGCGAACGTTTCCTCGTAGAGCCAGCCCGGCTTTCCGGCGACAAGCAGGGGCAAGCGCACCCGCTCCGGGAGGCTTGCGAGCGCCTGGAACAAACGCGGCAGGTTCTTCCGGGGCTCGATCGTGCCCACCGTGAGCAGGAAACGCTCCGGGAGGGCGTACCGCGCGCGCACCTCGGCGAGCCTTGCGACGTCGTCCAGGGGCTGGTAGTACGATTCCACACCCGAGTAGAGGACGACCACCCGCTCCGGAGGAAGGCGCAAGAAGCGGAGGATATCCTCGCGGCAGCTTTGGGAGCCGGCGAGCACGAGGTCCGCGCGGGCGGCGGCGCGGGAAACGGCCCCGTGGAGGTACCAGGTCATCCGGGGGACCGCACACTCCGGGTAGACCAGGAAGGCGAGGTCGTGGATGGTCACCATCCGGCGGCCGCGCCGCTGCGGCGGCAGGACAAAGTCTGGGGAAAAGAAGAGGTCCACCCAGCCGCACAGCGCCTCCACGGGCAGCGGCACGCGCAGCCGTTGCCAGAAGATGGCCAGGTAGCGGTCCGTGAGCGGCAACGGACGCAGGCGCACGTCCGGGCGGATCTCCCGCAACTTTTCCAGGTGGCCGAGGAACGGGGCCGGCCGGCCCGGGAGCCCCGCAGGGAACAGGAGGGTATAGCGGTTCTCGTGGTCCAGGCGCAGGAGCTCACGGGTCAGCGCCCGCGTGTAGCGGCCGATCCCGGCCCCCTGCCACACAGCAGACGCATAGTCGATGGCAATTTCCATTTAGTTTCTCCCAGGCAAGCACGCCCGCCCACGCCGGCGATTGTATCACGGTGCCATCCCGAGGGCAACTGCCCGGCGTTTGACAGCCGTTTCGCTGCGTGGTTCAATCCGTCTAGGTAATATGTGTACTCGCACGCGTTACTCAGGGAGGAATTCCCCGTGGTGCTTCTGGGCCAGCTTCCAGCTACCGATTTTCCTTTCGTCGATGTGGATAACGTGTGCGGGGCGCACGAAGCGGTGGAGTACCTCCTTCGCATGGGGCGCTATCCGGTGGCCCTGATCACCAACGCACCCCCATACCACACGAGCGGCGCCGACCGCCTAGAAGGCTACCGGCAGGCGCTTGAGGCCTACGGTAACTAGAGCAAGGTCAGCAGGGCAACCCGGCCGAGCAGGGGAGGGCGATCCCTCCGACGCCGGCCGAGTGACCGGACGTGTTGAAGGAGGACTCGGATGAAAACGACGCGCAGATCGTAAGGAGGTCCCTTTGCGGATCCGCGTAGAGACGTCTCCTCGCTCGCTGGAAGCGTTCCGCCCCATCGTGGGGGATATTGCCCTGGAAGAGATCCGCACCCTGGCCGCGCCGCTCCGCGGGGCCCGCGTGGGGCACATCAACGCCACGGCCTACGGAGGCGGCGTCGCCGAGATCCTCCGCACCCTCGTTCTCCTGATGCAGGATGTGGGGCTGGAAGCCGAATGGCAGGTCATCCGGGGCGCCGACGAGTTCTTCCAGGTCACGAAAGCCTGTCACAACGGGCTGCAGGGCATGGAGATCCCCCTGAGTGAGGAGATAAGGCGACCTGGCAGGAATACAACAAGCCCCTGGGCGTCATCGACGCCTACCGGCTCGTCAAACGCCAGATCCCGGAGCGGCAGCTCGCGCTGGTCGGGTCCACGGCGCTGAGCGACCCCGAGGGCCTGCATTACGACGCCCTCACCCTGCGGTATACCGGAGAGGATTTCGACATCCACGCCCTTTCGAACCTGGACGGCGTGAACGACGCCGAGGTGAACGCTTTCCAGGTCGCCTCTCAGGTGTGGTGCAAAAGTCCCTGCAGGAAGGCTTCGGTTTGGTCGTCGAAGCGCTCTGAAAGGGCCGGCCGGTGGTCGCAGGTAACGTCGGCGGGCTCCCCCTACAGGTGCGCCCCGGGGACAACGGTTTCCTTGTGGACTCGGTCGAGGCGTGCGCCGAGCGCGTGCGCTACCTCCTCCAGCACCCGGAGGAGGCGGCCACCATGGGGGAACGCGGACTGGAACACGTCCGGGCCCACTTCCTCAGCACCCACCACCTGCGCGACTACCTGCGGTTGTTCAACACGCTCCATGCCCGTACAGGCGGACGGGTGCACCGCGTGGCTCCCGACAGGCAGGGCAACCGCACCGGATGTGCATCCCCCGGCAGCGGGCCGAAAGCTGCCACCTGCCGATCCACACCTGTACACGAAGCCCTGTCCAAGAAGGCCCTCGGGCGCATCCGCGCGATACCCCACGCCGCAACAGGCCCGCTTCTACCCGGGCGGGCCGGGCGCAAGGAAGCCAACAGCCCGGCCCAATCGGATCGCTCCTGCATCGGCGAAGGCAGCTTCCTTACGGTCCGGCTTCCTGCCAAGCGGGCACCTCCCCCTCCACCAGGTCCATCGCGCTCACGCACCAGCGCTCTGCGATCCGCTCGAGGTGGTAGACGACCCCGATCGTGTGCTCTGGCAGGAGGCCGATCCGCGTCCCGGGCATCCACGGGTCGGCCGCAGCCCGGAACCGCTCGGTCCACCAGGTCTCGCGCGTCGTGACGACAGCATGCGCGGCGTCTTCGAAATCGTAGGAGAGGAATTCGATCCGCTCCAGGTGACGCCCCTCGTACTCGCCCATGGTCCGGAGCTGCTCCACATAGGCCGTGGCCAGCTGTAGGGCTTCCCCGGTGGCGAAACGCTCCAGGCCCGGGATGTCCGGTAGCCAGAAAGCGGTGGTACATGTGTCGTGGAAGCCCCAGATCGCCTCCCGCAGCGCAGCCTCCTCCGTCTCCTCCACGCGGAAGGACGCGGTCCACGCGGGCAACGGCGGCGCCTGCCCCGCATCCAGCATGCGGCGCCATTTCTCGTCCGTCAGGCGGTCCTCCATCGGCCAGGGAAACTCGTAGTACGAAAAGACGCCTCCCTTGCAAATCACCAGTTCCTCCTCGATCGGCGCCACGACATAGATCGCGTGCACGCGCCCCACGCCCTCTTCCAGCACCTGCCCCAGGTTCGCGTTCGTCGCCACATCGGCCACCACGGCCGCCTGGGGTTCCTCCTCCCCTGTAGGAAAGCCGCCGGGGCCGGCGTACTCGTCGCTTGCCGCAAACGTCAGCTGCTCCAGATCTGCGCCGTAGAAGCGGATGCGCGCGTATTCCTCGTCGCTCAGAGCCTCACGGGCGAGCTCTTTTTCGGCCATTCCCTTGAGGGCGAGCGAAAGGTCTTCCAGTCTCTGCAGCGACTCTCCGTCCAGTTCGTTCAACATACCGCGCGCCGCAAGGCCCTCGTGCGTCATCGCGGCGAGCGCCGCCAGCCGCGCGTAGAACTCGGGTACCGGTTCCACGTACCCCTTGGGCGGTGTCGGCTCGGGCGGCGGTCCCTTCGGCTCGCCCCCCTTCTCCGCATACACCTGCTTGGCATACAGGATCGTGTCGTGCCGCAGCTCTGCCCAGGAGCCGAGCACCGTGTTCAGGTTCTTGTCCACCCAGGCCCGGCTCTGCATGAAAGCCGGATACCCTTTTCCGGGCTCCTCCAGCAGCGGGAAGAAGGCATAGAGCCACGACCAGTACAGGTTCTGCGTCCAGTCCTCTTCCCCCAGCGCCGCGAACTCGTCCCGCAGGCGGCTCAGGTTCTCCGTATAGCGCGGGTAGCGGGTATCGCCTTCTGCCTCGAGGATCTCGTACGCCCGCTCCGAGCCCAGCACCGCGAACAGGTCCAACCCCTTGGGCAGCGGACGCCCCCGCACCTCGCGATCGATCAGCTGGCCGAAGATATAGGAGTCGGGGACAAAGCGCTGGCCCATGAAGCGAAAGCCTTTCGTCGCCTGCTCCTTGTCCTCCCGGCCGGTCAGCACGATCCCTAGGATGCGCGGGGGCCGAAGCTGCTGGGCCGCTTCCATGAAGGCGGTGAGTTTCCCTTCGTCGAGGAGGGCGGCCGGCTCCGGGATCCCGCCGTAGACGCGCTCCATCACCTCCAGGTACTCCGTGTACAGGAGGTCGTCGCTGCGCCCGACAAAAAAGACCGTAGGTTCGTAGATGGACTGCCAGAGCGCCCCGGCCTCAGGGTCCGTAGCGAGCGCTTGCACGATGAGCAACGCACGCCGGGTTTCCTCCCGGCCGTTCGGGTCATCGGGCTTCAGGATGCGGAAGGTCATCCGCCCGTACCACATCATGGCGCGGAAATAGGCCTGGAGGGCCTCGTTGCGCGTGTAGTGGCCCCGAGGGATGTACTGGGTATAGTCCTCGCCGACTGGGAGGGCCGGGAAAAGCGGCGAGGGGTAGACACCGTTGTGGGCTTCGATCAGTGCCAGCTCGGCCTGGGCAAGGTCGGCCCCCTCCGGGGGAAGGGGCGTGCCCGGGTCGAGCAGGCGGCTGCCCACAGCGAAAAAGGCCATGTTGCGGCGTGCGGATTCTTCCAAAGCGGTACCCCGCAGCGCCTGGTATTGCGCCCGCACCTCCTCCAACATCCGGGCGTTCAGCGCCCGCAAAGCCGGGATGAACCGCTCCTGTTCGAGGGTGCGAAGCACCTTGTCGAAAAGCAGGTGATAGACGTGCAGGAGCGAGTCGCTCGTCACAAAGATCGGCTCATAGGCGTAGCGCGCCTTCTCGTAGAGGGTGTAGAACTCCTTCTCCTCGCTCGGACTCACCACAAACCCGTTCCGGGCGAGCATCGCCCGCTGGGCCGCGCTGAGCAGGAAGGTGCTGCGCACGTTGGAAAGGTCAGGCGCGATCACTGCGTGAGAAACGGCCGGCCGCACGGAGACCGCCGGCTTCCGGTAAGAAGCAAAGCGCACGGGAGGCTGGGTCGGCGGGATCGGCGGCTGTGTCACGGGAGCAGCGGTCGTCGCGAGACCGGTTGTGGCTGTGGGCGCGGTTGCCGCGGTCGGCACCGATGTCGGCACCGGGGTGCGGCCCGGCCCGCAGGAGGCCAGCAGGCCGGCCAGTACGAGCAGGCCGAGGAAGCGGAACCGTTTTTCCATCGCACACCTCCGAGCAGGCTTCGCCAGTGTCCTCTGTCCTTGGGCGCCGGCTTTCCTCCCCTTGAGCATACACGTAGACGTTCTCCACGTCGTGGTACAGGATCTGGTAGTGCGTCCGGATCGCCTCAAAGGCCGCGGGCAAAAGGTCGTTGCTGCGCCGCCCGATCGCGTTGAGGTCGTCCCGCCACAGGATCGCGGCAAACTCGCCTCGCGCCACCATCTCCAGGAAGGCGCTTTTGTCCCACAAGCCCAGCATAGCCGCCTGGGCCATCATCAGGGGATTGTTGAAGCGCACGCTCTGCCCGCTCGTCACCAGCAGTCCCACGTTGTCGCTGAAGAGCTAGCGCCCCGCTTCCCCGCGATCCCGCAGGAACCGTTCGAGCACCACGAGACGCCCTGCCCGGTCGAGCACCGGAGAGCGGTATTCGTAACGGAGCCACCCGGGCACCCATCAGAATGCCGCCACCTGCAGCAACAGGGCCACGCGAAGAGCCACCCCCACGCGTCCGCGCGCCGCTCGTTGGATCAGAGCACCGGTTGCCAGGCACGCTGCGGCCACGGCTTCCAGGTAATGGTTGTGAAAGCCTCCGAACGTCCCGCCGGAAAACGAGGATAGCAGCGCCGCGACAAGTAGATGGGCAACAAAGACGCGCGTCGCTCCCGGACCACCTCCAGCGCGAACAGCCCGACCCCGCTGCCGAACAGCACAGGATGGGCGGAAACGACGTCCCACAGGTGCCCCAGGAAGCGGCGCGCGGACCACGGGAGCGCATGGAAGGTCACCAGGTGCTGCCAGAGGCCATGGTCGAGGAGGAAATCCGCCAGGAGGAGCGGCAACCCGGCCAGCGCGACAAAAAGGGCAAGGAAGCGCAGCCTCAGCCGCCAATCCTCCAGGAGCAGGAATAACACCAGAAGGAGCGCGATGATCACCAACCCGAGCGGTTCCGGACGACCGCGCGTGCGCTCTGGTGCCGCCTTGTGCAACCCGCGCACTCCTCGACCTCCGGGTGTCTTTCACGGCAGCGCCTCACAAGCCCGCCCGTCGTGGTCGGCATCCAGGCGGTGGATGTCCCCCACCCCAAGGGAAAGGCAATACTGGTAGCACGCCTGCGCCGCGGCCTGTGTGGCGAAATCGTCGCAGTTGTACAGGTTGGCCGAACAGCTGCAGACCGGCGAAAGCGGAACCGCGGGTGTCGCTACGGGCCCCCACAACCCCCGGCCGGCCTCCCGAGCTTCGCGCTCCTTTTCCAGGAAAAGCTCCTGGTAGCGCACATCCGGGGGATAGGTGGAAACCTGGCAGTACCCAAGGCGCACCAGTTCCGCGTTCACAAAGGTCCCATCGGCGAGAAACACGTACCGGAGCAGCCGACCGTAGCGGTCCGTCTCCGAAACGTCCTTCTCCAGGTAGACCGTCTGCCCCTCGACGAGGCGTCGGTTCGCCTCGGTGGCCTCCGGCCCCATCCATTCGACGGGCTGGCCCGGAGCACGGGTTTCCGGGCAGTCGATGCCAATGTAACGCACGGAGTAGGTCTGGCCCCCGAGCCGGACCCGGATCGTGTCGCCGTCGATCACTTCTACCACCGGTGCCGCAACGCGGCCCGGAGGCGCACCCGGTGCTTCGGGCAGCAGGGAGGGAGAAACTGTTGGGGGCACGCTAAGGCTCGGCACCGGAGGGGAAGTGGGCGAGGCCCGCGATGTCGCGGTGGGGAGAGCCGAAGGGCGCGTCGCTCGCGGCTCCGGGGTTTTCCCGGTCGCCGGGATCCGGGTGGGGTTCCGGTAGGCCAAAGGGGTCCCCGCGGAGGCGGTCCTCCGGGCACTTTCAGGCGACTGGGTGCTCTTCGGCATCGCCGTCAGCGTGAGCCCGCGTGAGGAGGGACCGGCGAGCCAGCTGATGGCTATGCAGAGGAGGCATGCCAGGAATGCCGTTCCTACCAGCACGAGCACGACCGCATATCTCCCAACCGGGTGCCGCGATTCCATCTTCGATTTTCTCCCGGGACCGACGAGGCAGTATACGGGTCGCCGGAAAGCGATCCCTTGGCCACAGAGGACGTCCCCTGAGGGCATCATAATACCGGCTCGGTACGAAGTCAAGTCCGTATGCACTCCGGTTTCCAAGAAAGTGAAAATGGGCTATCGTAGCGGCCTTGCCATTCGAATGGCCATTCGAATTGCGCGCTCGAGCGATTGCTGTTAAGATGCAAGGCGCGATGTGCAAGGGTAGAGGAGGTGAAAACCGTGGACATTCAGGTGCGCTTGGCGCGCCCGGAGGACCGGCAGGCCGTGTTCGACTTTTGCTCCCGCATCGACGATGGCCACGACTACATCCCCCAGGTCTGGGAGGAGTGGCTGGCCGATCCCCGGGGCGTGCTCCTGGTTGCCACCATCGACGATGTGCCGGTGGCCGTCGTGCGGGGTGCGTTCTATTTCCCCGGGGAAGCCTGGCTCGAGGGGATGCGGGTCTCCCCGGACCACCGGCAGCAGGGCATCGCGACCACCCTCTTCAAGGCGCTGGTGGAAGCGGTCACGGCCCGAGGCGCCCGGGTCGCGCGCCTGACGACCGCCTACGACAACCTGCCGGTGCACCGGATGTGCGCCCACCTGGGCTTCCACCTAGCGACGCGGCTACGGCGGCGGGTACGAGCGGTCGAGGCTGGTACCCGTCCCGAAGCGGTGCGTCGGCTGGACGCTCAGGCGCTCCCGGAAGTGCGCGCGTTTCTCGCCCGGTCCTCGTTTCTGACTGCCAGCGGCGGTCTCTACTCTTGGGGTGGGGGCGTCTGGTCCACCTGGAACGAAGAGCGGTTGCAGCTCCACCTCGAGCAGGGCCAGGTCTGGGGCTGGTGGGAAAAAGGCCGCTTGCGGGCGGTTGCAATCCGCTGTCCGCACCGCCGCCGGCCCGGGTTGACGGAGGTGGGGTTGATCGAAGGCTCGGCACGCGCTTGCTCCGAGCTGCTGGTCGCGCTGGCGCACGAGGAGGAACCCGCCGAGGGCGCACAGGTGCGCCTCTTCCTCCCTCTGGAGGCAACCCGCCTGCACCGGGCGGCAGCCGCAGCCGGTTACCGTTTCCTTTCGGATTGGCGTGGAGAGATGTGGGTCTTTGAGCGGCGGCTGGCCTGAAGGACGGGCGATCGATGTCCTACCCGCTCTTCGATGCTTCGGCGGAGCGCCTTCCGCCCCAGGTCGAAGTGTATACGGACGGGGGTTGCGACCCCAACCCCGGCCCTGGAGGGTGGGCGGCGATCCTCCGCTGGGAAGGGCGGGAGTGGGTGCTCTCGGGGAACGAGCCGCAAACGACGAACAACCGTATGGAGCTGCAGGCTGCGGTGGCGGCCCTGGCGCTCCTGGAGCGGCTCCTGGGCCGCTGCCGCATCGACCTCTACACCGATTCCGCGTACCTGCGGCGCGGCGTCGAAGAATGGCTGCCCCGATGGGCCGCAAAGGGCTGGCAGACGAAGGCCCGCACACCGGTCAAGAACCTGGACCTGTGGCAGCTCCTCGGCAGGCTCCAGCAAAGCCACGATATCCGCTGGCACTGGCTTCCGGGACACTCGGGGGAGCCGCTCAACGAGCGGGCCGATGCCCTGGCGACCGAGGCCCGTCGGCGTCTGACCGGGCCTGAAGAGGCTCCCTCGCCCGGGCCGGGGGAGGCGTCCGAAGCGACGATCTCCCTCAAAGTCTGCGGACCCACCCCCGCGGGCCGCGTGGGCTGGGGCGCCGTGATCCGTCAGGGCGGCCTGCGCCTGAGCCTGAGCGGCTCCGAGGAAGGGTCCCACGCCAATGCCCTTCTCCTGCGGGGAGCGCTCGAAGCGTTGCGCCG
>JBMFPK010000070.1:0-10101 GCA_049969155.1 Chloroflexia bacterium
TCATGTTGGCGTCGACCACGTGGCCCGTCTCGTCCAGGGTGTACTCGTGGAAGAGGATGCCCCGCGGCACCTCGACCGCACCGACCCCCCGACCCGCGCGCACCTGGACGGGGTTCTGCTCCGGCACGATGCCCCGCGCCAGCAACAGGTCGATGATGCGGATGCTGTCCTCCAGCGCGTGCACGACCTCCACCACCTGAGCCACAGTGTTCATGAACGGGTTCGTGCAGATCGGGCGGAGGCCCAGCGCCTCGGCTGCTTTCTTAGCCTGCGGGGAAAGCTGATGCGCGTTGTTGTTGAAGCGGGCGAGCGCCCCCACGGCGAACGAATTGCGGTTCGCCCGCGCGCGCTTGGAGGTGGAGTAGGGCACAACGAACTCGTGAACCTTCCTTCGGTAGTCGGGAACCGGGGTCGTGTCCCCGTCGGTGGAAGCGATGATTCCCTCGTAGAAGGCGTATTCGTCCGGGTGCTTCAGGGCGATGTACTCGGTAGGCCGCTGGAAATCGGGGATCTGGAGGGTGCGGAACAGTTCCACGATCGCCCAGGCATCGGCCATCCCGGCCTCGATGCGCCCGCGCAGGCCGGCCAGTTCCTCCGGGGTCGGGAGCCGGGTCCACCCGTTCACCACCGGCGTGATCGGGTGCGTCGTCCGGCCGCCGATCAGGTCGCACCATTCGTTGGCCAGCCGGTGCAGCCGCACGATCGTCAGCACGGCCTCGCGATGGCTCGCCACGAGGGGCACCACGCTCGGTGCACCCAGGAAATCGGGCGCAGCCAGATACCCGGCATGCAGGATGTGGCTCTGAACCGTTTCCCCGTGGAGGAGCAACTTGCGCAGGAGGAGCGTCTGCTCGGAGGGGCATACCCCGAGCGCGTTCTCGATCGCCTGCAGGGCGCAGAGGGTGTGACCGATGGAGCAGATGCCGCAGATACGCGAGGTGATGTGGGCCACGTCCGCGTAGCTCTGGCCGCGCACCATCGCTTCGAAGAAGCGCGGCGCCTCGGGGATCTCCCACCGGAACGCCTTCAGGGCGCCATTTTCCACCTCGACGTGGATGTTCCCGTGCCCCTCGACACGGGTCAAATAGTGAACGTGGATCTTGCCATCCTTCATAGCCGCCCTCCAGAGGTCTCTTCCTGCAGGCAACCGATCTCCGGGAGGCACCCGCCGTACAGGTGGAAGAAGCGCAGGACATCGTCCGGCGAAAGGCCGTGCTGGGCGAGCACCTCGCGATGCGAATTCAGGTTCGGTTCGGGCACCAGGCCGCGGCACCCCACGCAGCGGTTGCCGTAGGTGGGGCAGATCGCGTTGCAGCCGGCCCGCGTGACCGGGCCCAGGCACACGAGGCCCCGGTCGAAGACGCAGACATTGTTGCGGCGCTTGCACTCCACACAGACCGCGTAGGTGGGCAGGGCGGGCTTTTTCCCCAGGAGCAGCGCCTTGACGATCTCCACCAGTTCTTGGCGGTTGATCGGGCACCCCGGTACCTCCGCATCTACCTGCACCACCGCGCTCAGGGGCCGGGTCGGGATGGTATCGAACAGCGCCGCGTGTTCGCCGTAGACGTAGCGGCGCACTTCCTCCAGGTCGAAGCGGTTCTTGATGCAGTTGATGCCGCCGATGCAGGCACAGGCCCCGATGGCCACCAGGATCCTGGCCCGCTCCCGGATGCCGCGCAGCCGCTCGAGCTCCTCCTCGCGGGTGATGGAACCCTCCACGAGTGCGATGTCGAAGGTATCGGACTGTTCGCTCATGGCCTCCCGCCAGGTCACGACATCCACCACGCCGAGGAGGTCCAGCAGTTCCTCCTCCAGGTTCACGATCTGCAGCTGGCATCCTTCGCAGCAACCGAAATCGAAAACGGCCACTTTCGGCTTCATCCGATCGCCTCCTTCAGCCCTTTGATCTGGGCGTACGAGAAGACAGGCCCTTCCTGGCAGCAGTAAACCCCGTTGATCTGGCAGTGGCCGCACTTGCCGACCCCGCACTTCATGCGCCGCTCCAGGGAGAGGTAGATCTGGTTCTCCGGCAACCCCTTGGCCAGCAGCTCGATCAGCACGAACCGGTACATGATCGGCGGGCCGCAGGTAACGGCGACCGTGCTGCGCGGGTTGATGGCCACCTTCGGGAAAAGCGTGGTGATCACGCCGACGTGGCCGGTCCAGGAAGCGTCCGCGCGGTCCACGGTCAGGTGGAACTCGACGTCGCTCCGGTGGGCCCATTCCTCCAACTCCTCGCGGAAGAGGAGCTCACCGGGGTTCCGGGCACCGTAGAGGATGATCACCCGCCCGAACGAGGGTCGCTCGTCCAGCACGAACTGGATCAGGGAACGCAGCGGAGCCAGGCCGAGGCCTCCAGCAGCAAATAGCAGGTCCTTGCCGCGCATCTTGGCCACCGGAAAACCGTGCCCGAACGGCCCCCGGATCCCGACCCAGTCCCCTTCCTGCAGGCGGTGCATTGCGTTCGTCACATCGCCCACCGCGCGCACGCACAGCTCGAAGGTGCCGTTCCGCGTGGGGGAAGAAGAAACGGAGATCGGGGCCTCCCCAATGCCGAAAAGGGAGACTTCGACAAACTGCCCCGGCTGATGGGCCAGAGACTGGCCCTGCTCCAGGCGAAGGGTGAACAGTTTCTCTTTCTCCGTGAGCGTCCGGATCCGGAGCACCTCCGCCATGCGGGGCAGGTAGAGCGATCCGCTCGTTTGGACTGGCTCGACCATCGCAAGCTCCTCCTGAGACGCCCTGCTCTGCGGGTTACGAGACAGCGCAGCCCGCCCTCAGGGCGTTGAATACCTCCACCGGATCGATCTTGACCAGACACGCGCGTACGCAGCGGCCGCAGCCAACACACCCGACCCTCCCATAGTCCTCCAGGAGATACTTCCCCTTGCGGTAGAAGCGATGGCGCAGCCGGGCGGAACGGTGCTCGCGAAAGTTCTCCCCGGACGCCACCCGGGCAAAGTCGCGCAACAAGCAGCCGTCCCAGAGGCGCACCCGTTTCCCGGACCGCAGGTCCAGGCCCAGGCGGTCCTGCACGTCGAAGCAGTAACAGGTCGGGCAGACCAGGTTGCACGAACCGCAGCCCAGGCACTTCTTGGCGAGCTCTTCCCACAGCGGGCTATCGTAGGTGAGCTCGAGAATGTTTGCGAGATCTTTCGGTTCCAGATCCAGCCGGAGCGGAAAGCGGGGCCACTTCTCGCTGAGGACGCGGTTCAGGCGCGCGATGTCCGCTTCGGAGGCCGGCCGCACGCCCGTCGCCTGGTCGAGGAGCTTCTGTCCGGCTTCGGTCCCTACCTCGACCGCATAGGCGTCGCCCAGGTCGGTCAGGAAGAGGTCGTACCCGCCGGTCACCTCGAGCGAACCCATGCTCTTGCAGAAGGAGTGCGCATCGCACGGCTTCAGGCAGTCCAACCCGACGATGAGCGTGCGCGCGCGTCGCTCCATATAGGGCGTATCCAGCGTGTCCTGCGAGAAGGCCAGGTCCAGCAACCAGGTCGCGTTGATATCGCAGGGGTGGACGCCGAACAGGATACGCGGTCGCCCGTTGTGTACCGGCTCGACCTCCGGAGGGCTGCCCCGGCGGAAACGCAGCAACGTCTCCTCGGGAGGAAAGAGGAATGCCTTCGGGGACTGCAGAGTAATCGGATAGTCCAGACGGAGCGCTTCCACTCGCGCCAGGGGAGCAAAAACGAAGGCACCGTCCTTCGCTACCGGCCCGATGACCTCGTATTCGGCCATCAGCCGCTGCACCCAACCGGCCACCTGTTCCTTGGGAAGCACAAAGAGCGCCATGATCGCCTCCTGATCTGCACCTCACAAAAAAAGGCACAGCTGCCTTCCCTCATATGGGAAAGCACTGTGTTCTCCTGCCAAGACGCCGTTGTCTTGGAGCTGAAACATCCGCGCCACCTCATCGGCGAGGCCATCCGTTCGACCGCACGTGAAGTATACCACAAATGACGAATTTCGTCAAGTCCACCGCCCGGACAGAAGGAGCGCCAGGAGCGCGCCGGAAAGCGTAGCCGCCAGGTTGACGCCGTCGTTGTTCAGCCACTTCCATCCGCCCGTGTGGATCGCCTCCCGGCCGCAGTGCGTCCGCCGTTCCGTGCGCGCCCCGCAGACCGGACACCGGTAGAGCCCCTGCAGGGTCGCACCCAACAGGCTATCGACGACCATCCCCGCGATGCCCGCAGCGGTCGCCGCCATGAGACCTTCCCAGGACAGCACCGGGACGTCCCAGAGCAGCGCTTCCACCCGCAGGAACAGGAAGAAGGCGCCAGAGAGAAAGAGCGCTCCCGCCGATCCGACCAGAAGTCCCAGCGCCGTCACACCCCCCGAGGTCCCCGGAGGCACCACACGTCCGTCGACGATGCGCCGCGGAGGCCTGCGGCTGAGCATGCCCACCTCCGTCGCCCAGGTATCCGCTGTGGCGGCGGCGAGGGAACCGGCAAAGGCGGGCGCGAGAAGGGAGTGTCCCATAAAGGTCGAAAGCACGGCCAGCAAAGTCGCCACGCCCCCGTTAGCCAGCACCTGCCACAGGTCGCGTTCCCCTCCTTTGGCCCCGCAAGTGCAGAGGGCTCTTTTCTGTTCCTTGCGCCAGCGGGTCAGCGCCGTCGAGGTGAGGAAGAATGCCACTAGGGCCAGCCCCCAGGCCCAGCCGCCGAACCCGAGCGTCAGCGTCCCCGTCGCCACTGCCCCCAGGAAACCATCGCGCGAGAGCGCCCTCCGGTGGCGGGCAACCCCGGCAATGGCCAGGCTGAGCATCGCCCCCCAGACCAGGCGCCAACCGTTCCACTCCGGCACCGCTTTACCTCGACCTCGGGACGCGCTCGCTCGGCCCTCCCCCGCCGCGGACCTTCCCGAGCGCTACTGGCAGGGTGAAGGAAAAGGTCGAACCGCGGCCCACCTCGCTTTCCACCCAGATGCGTCCCCCATGCATCTCCACCAGGCGCCGGCTGATCGCCAGTCCGAGCCCGGTGCCCAGGTCCTGCGAGCCCGGGGCATTTCCCACCTGATGGAAGGGTTCGAAAACTTTCCCCAGTTGGTCGCGGGCGATGCCCACGCCGGTATCGCTGACGCAGACCACGACCTCGCCCTCTTGCCGGTACGCGCGCACGGTGACCGTGCCCCGCTCGGTGTACTTGACCGCGTTGCTCACCAGGTTCAGCACGATCTGACGCACGCGGGTCGGATCGGCATCCACCGGCGGCAGGTCGGCCGGCACTTCCTGCCGCAGGGCGATCGGGCGGTCGCGTGCCAGCGCGGCGCAGCTGTCGAGCGCTTCCTGGATCAAAGGAGGAAGGGCAACCGCCTCCCGCCGCAGTTCCATGAACCCGGCTTCGATCTTCGAAAGGTCCAGGATATCGTTGATCAGGCCCAGCAGGTGCAGGCCGCTGTTGTAGATCGTCCGCAGGTCGGCCTCCTGAAGATCGGTGAGGGGGCCGTCGATCCGGTTCAGGATGACGCGGGAGAAGCCGATGATCGAGTTCAGCGGCGTGCGCAGCTCGTGGCTCATGCTCGCCAGGAACTCGCCTTTGATCCGGTCCGCCTCCGTTGCCCGCTTCAGCGCTTCCTCGAGCTGCGCGGTGCGTTCGGCCACCATCTCCTCCAGCGAACGGCTGTAGCGGGCGAGAGCCTCCTGGGCTTGGTGCAGGGCCAGGTGCGCGTCCTCAAGCGAACGGTAGCGGTCCCGAAGTTCATTGTAGAGGCGGGCGTTCTCGATCGCCTGGGCGGCCTGGCAGGCAAAGATCTCCAACGCGTGCAACGTCTCCGGCTGCGGGCGGTGCCCATCGATCGGGTCGTCCACCGACATCACGCCGATCAACTCTCCCCCCCGCCCGTAGAGGGGCACCAGCAGAAGGTCCTCCGGGTGCCACGTTCCCGGGCCCCTGTAGCGTGGGAGGCGCAGGATGTAGCTGTAGGGGCTGATCTGGCCGAGCTCGTGGCACACGAGGTAGCAATGGCCCACCCGGAAACGCTCATCCAAGAAACGTTCCACCTCCTGGCGCGGGACCTGCTGCGCGGCCAGCGCCGCGTATTCTTCCTGCGAGAGGCCGGCAGCAGCCCGCCGCACGAAGCAACCGTTTTCCGCATCGAGCAGGCTCAGCAGGACCACGTTGAAGCCGAGGCTCTGCCGTACCGCCTCCACGATGCGACCCAGAAGCGCATCCAATTCCAGGTCCGAGCGCAGCGTCTCGCTAATGCGCAGGATATGGGCCATCTGATCCGCCCGCTGGCTCAGGAGCTGGTTCAGTTGCTGGACCTCCACGTAGCGCCGGATGGCAAATCCGGCGATCACGGCGGGGGTAAAGGCGAGGAGCGCTCCGGGAATCCCCTGGGAGGTATACACCAGGACCAGGAGAAGCCCGAGCGGCGCGGTCGCCAGATGGATCGCGCTTTCGATGCCGAGCGTGACGATGAAGCGCTCGCGGCTGTAGGCGCCGCGCAGGCGGTTGTACGCCTGATCCACAAGGAGCGCATTGACCGCCTTGAACACGAGCACGGAAAAGACGTAGGCGCCGACGACGCTGGGGAAACGGCTGGATCCTCCTGCCAGGGCATGGTAGACCGTACCGGCCAGAGCATAACCGACCAGGTACTGAGAAGCTGCAAACCCGGCGACCAGGAGGGAGAGTAGCCGCCGCTCCTGCCACAGGGAGCGGATCAGGCGCCACAGGAGGCTCGCCATCGCTCCCACGCTTGCTCCGGGAATAGGGCCAAAAAGGACCGTGGCCGGCAGCGCGATCACCATCCCGTAGACGATACGCGCGCCGTTGGGGAGGGTCACTCCGAGCATCTCCGCGCCCAGACCCAGCAGGAGGAACAGAAACAGGGCCCCGAGATCCACCCCTTGCCAGGTGTAGTGGCTCCAGCCCAGGAGGGCGAGTACCAGGGCGATCAGCGCGACCATGTATCCATCGCGCCAGAAGCGATGGCGGGGTACCTGCGCGTCCTGTGCAGGGTCGCGGGATTCGAAATCGCGCGCGGACGCTTCGGGAGGGCGACTCAACCGAGCTGCTCCTTCAACTTCTCGGCCACACGCCGGTTCATGCCGGATACAGCGGCCAGTTCTTCGACCGTGGCGCGACGGATGCCCTCCAGGCTCCCGAACTGTCGGAGGAGCGCCGCGCGGCGCCGTGGACCGATACCGCGGATTTCCTCCAGGCGCGAGGAGATGGCCTCCTTCTCGCGACGCGCCCGGTGGTAGGTGATCGCAAAGCGGTGCGCCTCATCCCGAACGCGCTGCAGAAGGTAGAGGGCCATGGAATCGCGCGGGAGGACCACCGGCTCCGGGCGTGCGGCGATGTGGAGGGTTTCCTCCTGCTTTGCCAGGCCGAGCAGGGGAAGATGTCCCAGGCCCGCCTCTTCCAGCACACGAGCCGCCACGTTCACCTGGCCGCGGCCACCATCCACGAGCACCAGGTCGGGCAGTTCCCAAGCCTCCTCCGCCCGCTCGCCCTGAGGGGTGTGCCGGAAGCGGCGCCGGAGGACCTCTTCCAGCATCCCATAGTCGTCCTGGCCGGCCACCGTGCGGATCTGGAAACGCCGGTAGTCGCTCCGTTTGGGAGCTCCGTCGACAAAGACCACCATGCTCCCCACGGCTGCTTCGCCCTGCAGGGTGGACACGTCGAACCCCTCGATGCGCCGGGGCATCCCGGCCAACCCCAGGAGGTCGCGCAGCTCTGCCAGGGCACCTGCCTGTCGCTGGCGTTCGCTCAACCACTTCAGGCGCAGCTGTTCCAGCGCCGCCCCGGCGTTCCGTGCGACGAGCTCGACCAGCTGGCGCTTCTCCCCCTGCCGCGGGACGCGCAACACGACCTTTCCCCCTCGCTTGCGCCGCAACCACTCCTCGATCACCGGGCGGTCCGCAACCTCGTGCTGGAGGAGGATCGTCGGCGGGATCTGCGCGGCCGTCTGGTAGAACTGGGTCACGAAGGAGGTCATGATCTCCTGGGGGGTCGCTTGGGCCGTGCCCTGCAGGACGAACGACTCGTTCCCGATCAGCCGCCCGCGCCGGACGAAGAAGACCTGGACACAGGTCTCCCCATCGTCCCGGGCGAACGCGATCACATCGCTGTCTCCGGCCACAGTGGAAACGACCTTCTGGCGCTCCAGCACGTGCTCCAGGTCCTGAAGCTGGTCACGCAGCAGGGCGGCCCGTTCGAACTCCAACGCTGCGGCGGCGGCCTCCATCCGGCGTCGCACTTCGCGGACCACCTGATCACCGCGCCCCTCCAGGAAAAGGATCACCTGTCGGATGGCTTCCATATAAGCTTCCCGGTCCGCCAGGCCGACACACGGGGCCAGGCAGCGGCCGATATGGTAATCCAGGCAGGGGCGCTTGCGCCGGCCGTCGATCCGTTCATCACAGCTGCGGTAGGGAAAGGTCTTTTTCAACAGTTCCAGGGTCCGGTTCACAGAGCCGGCGCTCGAATACGGACCGAAGTACCGTGCGCCGTCGTCCTCCAAACGTCGCACTTTGATGACGCGCGGCCACTCTTCGTTCAGCGTCACCTTGATGAAGGGGTATGCCTTGTCATCCCGCAGGGAGATGTTGTAGCGCGGCTTGTGCTCCTTGATCAGGGTGCTCTCGAGGATGAGCGCCTCGAGCTCGTTGTCCGTGACGATGATGTCAAAGTCGGCGATGCGGGCGACGAGTTCGCGCGTCTTCGCGTCCAGGTTCCGCGGAGAGCTGAAGTAGGAACGGACCCGGTTGCGTAGGGACACGGACTTGCCAACGTAGAGGATCCGTCCCTCGGCATCTTTGAACAGGTAGACGCCGGGCTGTTCCGGAAGCGCCCGCAACCGCTCATCGAACTCGGGTCGGCTGGACACGGTCATCCCCTCAACGGTGGTGCTAAGGGTATTATAGCACAGCGCCGCACGAAGGCACGCGGGCAACGCCGCTCAGATGGACGAACGCACTCGCTCGAGGAGGGCCTTCACGGAGGGGAACGCCTCCAGGTCCGTATGGGGGAGGAACAGGGCCGAGGTGTACTCGTGCATGAAACGATTATCCGCCGAGAGCTCCAGGTAGGTCATCCGGGCGGCGATCTCGTCCGCGATGTCGCGGCTTTCCTGGCAGAGGAGCGTCTGATAGGCTCCCAGGAGGGAAGTGTTGCCCAGGTAGCGGAAGCGATCCCACGGCAGGTCGGGGAGCAAACCGATCCAGATGGCCTTCTCGACGTTGATGTACTGGCCGAACGAGCCGGCGATCAGGATCTGGTCCACCATCGAAAAGTCCAGCTCCAGGCTGCGCAGGAGGATGGAGAACCCGGCGTAGATCGCCCCCTTGGCGCGGATCAGGTTGTTGATGTCCACCTCGGTGAGGACAATGTCCGGCCGGCCGTCTCTGCCCCAGGCGATCACATATTCCGGCCCATGGTCTCCCACCCGGATGCGCGGCGAGCGGAGGTCGCGACGGATGCGCCCGGCCTTGTCGACCACCCCGGTCACGAAGAGCTCCGCCAGCGCCGAAAGGAGCCCCGAGCCGCAGATCCCCTGGGGATCGCCCCCGCCGATGACGCGGTAGGTCGCCTCGAGCGTCCGGCCGTCGATGATCACTTCGTCGATCGCTCCGTCCGTTGCCCGCATCCCGCAGCGTACCCCGGCTCCCTCGAAGGCCGGGCCGGCCGAGCAGGCACAGGCGATCAGCCAGTCGCTGTTCCCGAGGACGATCTCGCCGTTCGTGCCGACGTCGATAAAGAGCGTCAGGCGGTCCGTGCGGTAGAGCCCGGAGCTCAGCACCCCGGCCACGATATCGCCCCCCACATAGGCTCCCACGCAAGGAGCGCAGTAGACCGGCGCATTCGGGTTGATCACCAGCCCCACCTCGCCCGCGGTGAGATGGGGTATATGGGTCATGGTGGGCAGGTACGGCTCCTCGCGGATATACTTCGGATTCACCCCCAAGAAGAGCTGGGTCATGGTCGTATTGCCAGCAGCAGAGAACGCCTGGATCTGGCGGAGATCCACTCCCTGCCGTCGGGCCACCTCCGCAAGCAGACCGTTGATCGTCTTCAGGGCCAAGCGCTGCAGCTGCTCCAATCCCCCTTCCCGCTGCGAGAAGATGATGCGCGAGATGATGTCCTCCCCCCGGGA
>JBMFPK010000071.1:0-9997 GCA_049969155.1 Chloroflexia bacterium
ACCCCCACCATCAGCCCTACAGCGACGCTCACACCGACGCCGTCCCCGCCTCCCACCTGGACACCCACCGTACCGGTCCCGACCGTAACTCCCGAACCGACCCGCACCCCCGGGCCGATCTCGGCAAGTGCCTCCCGTGTGAGCGCGGAACCCACGGATAGCCCGTGGCGCTGGCGGATCCTCGTCCAGGTGATCGATATCTACGGCCTTCCGGCCGCCGGGGTCCAAGTGCAGTTGACCTTCATTCCAGCGTCGGCTCCGGTCGTCGTCGAAAGTCCCTCGCCCACCGATGCGAACGGCCTGACGGAAGGCTACGTCCGGTCGGACCAGGCAGTATGCGTGCTGATCGAAGCGCGCGTGGGGAGTGTGACGCTATTGGAAAAGCCGACCGTCTGCTTCGGGCCGTAACATCCCTCCGACGGCTCGAACGCCGCTTTCCCTTCAGGGCGTCCCCTCATCCTCCGTGGATGTGCGCTGCACGACGACGCGGTCCAGATCCGAAGCGACCGTGACACGGGGGAAGACAGACCGCGCTTCTTCCAGAATGGCCGAAACGGGGTAGCGCTGAGAGATATGGTTCAGATAGAGGTGTCCCACCTGTGCGTCGCGCGCCAGAAGCGCCGCATCCAGGGCGGTCAGGTGGCCGAACTGACGCGCCAGTTCGACGTCTCGCTGGAGGTAAGTGGCTTCGATCACCAGTGCGTCGGCCCCACGCAGAGCTTCCACGAGGCCGGCGGTGTGCGCCGCATCGCCGATGTAAGCGAGTTTGGTCCCGCGCTGCGGAGGCCCGAGGACGTCGTCCGGATGGATGACGCGGCCGTCGGCCAGTACGACGGTCTCTCCCATCACCAGGCGGCGCCGCTCCGGACCAGCCGGGATGCCCAGGGCGACAGCCCGATCTACCAGAAACGGCCGGCGCATCGGCTCCTGGAAGACAAAGCCGAAATTGCCCGGCCCGCGATGGGCCACCGGGACTGCCCAGACCTGGAGATGCTCGTCGCTCAGCACGAGCCCGGCATGGAGCAGATGGTACTCCAGCTCGAGGGACACCTCGTCCCCTCGAAGGACGACCTCCATCAGCGCGCGCACCCGTTCCAGCGCCCAGCGCCCTCCGTAGATGCTCATGCGGGAGAGGTTCCCCCAGCGGGCCATCGTGGCAGCGATCCCGGCAAGCCCCAGGATATGGTCCAGGTGGCCGTGGGTCAGCAGAATGTGGTCGAGCCGTTTGAAGCCCAGACCACTGCGCATGATCTGACGCTGCGTTCCCTCGCCGCAGTCGATCAGGAAGCGGCGCTCGCGGTGGAGCACCATCGTCGAAACGAGGCCCCTCTCCACCGTGGGTGCGGAAGCCGCCGTACCCAGGAAGACCAGCTCGAACACCGCTCGGGTTTCCCTTTCCGCGCTCAGACCTGAGCCAGAGCGGCCTGGAGGCGCTGTTGCAGCACCTCCGGCTCGATCCCCTGAACCCGCACGACCTTGCGGCGGCTGCGCTCGCCCGCCACAAGGATCACCTGGCCCTCCGGCACCCTTAGGATTTCCGCCAAAAGCGCGATGAGCGCCTGGTTCGCCTTGCCTTCCACGGGCGGGGCGGCAACCTGGACGTGCAGAGCCCCCTCCCGCACGCCCACGATGCGGTTGCGGCGCGCCTGGGGCTTGAGCCAGACCGCAAAGGTATCGGCAGCCAGCCACTGGATCGCTTTCATCGCCGCGCCTCGTGCCCACGAAAAAAAAGTGGCTCCGCCCCACGGGGCGAAGCCCAACCGCAGCGGCAGGGATCGACATCCCTACCAGGAACAGTAGCGGGGGACGGATTCGAACCGCCGACCTCCGGGTTATGAGCCCGACGAGCTGCCACTGCTCCACCCCGCGTTACAGGAATATTCTAGCACCCTGTGGCCGACGTGTCAACTTTGACGAATGGCCCCCTTTCCGTTATAATAGATACATTCAATCCCCGGCCGGACGGGAGCAGATCAGGGCGGGCGTAGACCGGCCGCTACGCGCGCACGGATGGATTCGCATACAGATGATGCGAGGAGGAAACGATGCGTAAGTGCACCATGGGGGCTGTGCTGACGGGGCTTGTCGTGCTGGGAATCGCGCTGAGCGCGTGCGGGACCGTACGCCCTGCTCCGACCGCAACTCCGGTACCGACACCGGTGCCCACTTCGGCGCCCACGACCGCCGCTACCGGTGTCGAGTGGAAGACGCTCACCAGCGACACGGACTATTTCGAAATGGAGTATCCGGCCACCTGGGATGCCGGAGTGATGCCCGGCCTGGCCTATGTCCAGAAGGACGAAGAGACCTTCCTAGTGATCGAGATCACGACCACCCTGCCAGTCGCGGACCCGGACGAGGCGGAGCGGATGCTCACAGAGGAGGTCATCGGGGCGATCCGCAGTGACGATGCCAACGCCAAAGTAACCGGTCCAGACACATTGAGCATCGGGGGCGAGGAGGGGTATTACGCCGACTTTGTCTACGTCGACCCGGCGAGCAAGCTGGAGAACATGGCGACCGCGGTGAACGTGTACCATCAGGGCAACATGTACAAGTTCATCCTCTTCACCCTTACCACCGACGCGGCAGAAAACAACCCCCTCTTCATCGCTATGCTGCGGAGTTTCCGTTTCACCCGGTGACGGATTTCGGGTGTGAACCGGGGTGCGAGGCTCCGGCACCCCGGTTCACGCCTCGTATACGGTGATAATGCGCTTTTCCGCCTCCCCCTCGATGCGCGCCACCAACTCCACGTAGGGAGCGATACTGGAATTCAGCAGTTTGCCACGCAGCAATTCATCCACCTGGAAGATGCCCGCGGAGTTGTTCAGGACGATCTCCACCCGCACGGGCTTCTTTTCGCCCTTGCGCAGGTGCACCGCCGTGACGGCCTGGGCGGAGACAGAGTGGATGTTGACCTCCCCGGCCTCGAAGGGGATGCGGCTTCGCCCCTCGGTCATGTCCAGCGCATCGGCTACCTTGACGACGCCAGCCTCCACGGTCAGGCAGCGGTGATCGCGGCGGTGCGCCGTGACCGCGTGTAGCACCTCCGCGGCGATGACGGTGGCCTCTGTAGGCGGGTAGATCCCTTCCAGAAAGCGGCCCACGAGCCGGTCGGCCAGGGCCACGCTGTACCATTCGTGCTCATCGCGATGGACGGCGATGCCGACGTCGTGCAGCGCTACGGCGAGCACGACGATCACCTCCGCGTCTTCTAGGCTGAGGCCGTGATCCGAAACGACACTGGGAGTGACGCCACCGGCCACAAGCAGGCGCAAAAGTTTCAGGGCGATGTTCGCCACGATGCGGATGTGCACCGGCCCGTGGTCGGTGATCCGGGCCCGCTCGACCGCGTTCACGTTGGCGCACCGCCACAGGGTCTGCAGTTCGATATCCCGCGCGATTCGCTCCTGTACCTGCTGCAGCCGTTCGTTGTGTCGGGTCGGCAGGTTGAGTGGGATCAGACGGACCGGATAGGTCTTGGTTTCCTCGGTCATCTCACACCTTCAGAGGAAAAACACCGCTAGGACCACGATCAGGTACACGGAAAGGAGCGCTGCTCCCTCTAGCCAATGCGATTCCCCGTCCATGGAGATAAAGGTCGCCAGCACGACGCTCAAGCCCAGGCAGATCACCTCGAAGGGGTAGAAGTGGAGGTCCATCGCCCCCATCGGCCCCCCCATGAGCAGGCTGACGAAGACGACCACCGGTGCGACAAAGAGGGCAACCTGCATGCTCGAACTGAGCGAGACTATGAGGGACAACTGCATCTTGTTCTTCACGGCTACCTGCACGGCGACGAGGTGTTCGGCCACGTTACCGACAAAGGGGACGATGATCAACCCGATGAAAAGGCGGCTCAGTCCCCAGGTCTCGACGACCGGCTCGACTGCCCCGACGAGAAACTCGCTCAAGAAGACGGTGGCCAGCGTCGCCCCGACGAGCACGGTCACAGCAACCCAGAGCGGCCATGGGTGGACGTGGGCCGCTCGCTCACCCCCAAGGGCGGCCGTTCCGGCCTCATCGTCCAGCAGCGGCGAAACGAAGGTAAAGACAACGCTCAGGACGTAGAGGAGGAGCAGGATCCCAGCAACCCCCCAACTGAGGTACTCCAGGGGCAGGTCGACCTGATGGCCGTGCAATCCGTAAAAGAGGGTAGGGACGATCAACCCGATCACCGCCAGCGACATCATCGTCGAACTGAGGCCGGCCAGGTCACGATCGAACCGCTGCAGGCCGTTCTTCAGCCCGCCGAGCAGCAAGCTGAGCCCCAGGATGACGAGTAGGTTGCCCAGGATCGAGCCGGTGATCGAGGCCTTGACCAGTTCGTGTTCCCCGGCGCGCAGGGCGACGATCGTGATGATCAGTTCAGCGGCGTTGCCCAACGAGGCGTTCAGGAAGCCACCCAACTTCGGGCCCGTGTGGGCGGCCAGTTCCTCGGTCGCCTCCCCCAGAAAACCGGCCAGCGGGACCAGCCCGACTGCCGACGTGAGAAAGATCGCCTGCCAGCCCCACGGCTGATCGGCGAGGGCGAATTCGGCCACGAAAGCCAACGGGACGAAGATGAGCAACCAGCGCAGGAACTTCATCGAGCACCTCTATGGACGTTGCCCGCATGGTACACTAGGTCGATCCCTTCGGAGGGGCATAAAGGGCAGGTCATCGTTCCGGCCGGGACATGGAGCAGAAGGCTAACAAGGACGAGTAACCTGTCTAGCCATCCCACCGGAGACCCCTTTCAGAAACACCCCTGACTGACACCGTGCGCAGAAGCAGTATATCATAAGGTCGTTCGGAAGGCTACAAGAGCCGCGCTTGCTTGACAAAGTTCCTTCGTCATGCTACAATAACTATAATTTAAACAACGCTTCATGGGTCTCTTGCCGCATACTTCTGCTTTCTGGGTTCCTGAAGTCGAAGAAGACTCTAGTGGCATGGCAACGGGGCCGGCCGAAAGACCCCTTCCGAAAGGGGGTGGTTAGGCCTTTGTTGCGCACGCTTGCCCCATGAGGGAACAGGGCCTCCGCAGTGGGGGAACCGGAGTGGCCGTCCGGCGGGAGGAAGCGGAGACCGGGAAACCCGGTTCGTAGCCCTGCCCCATGGCGCTAGGGATGACTGCCTGGCGAATTTCCCAAGTCCTTCAGGAGGAGAAAAATGTCTCGCAAGCGCATGGCTCTGCTCATCGGACTGCTCGCGGTAGTTCTGACGGTGACGGCCGGCCAGTGCGGGGCACCCAAAGCCAAGTTTCAGTGCACAGACCCCATCGGGTGCGTGGACATCAAACCTGGCGAGCCGGTGCACATCGCCTATATGATGGTGGTGACTGGCCCCGACGAGTCGCTGGGCCTGGACACCAAGTACGGGGTCGAAATCGCCATCGACGACAAGAAGGAGATCCTCGGCCACCCCATCCTGCTGACCGGCGAGGATAGCCAGTGTAACGCGGAGGGCGGACAGGCCGCGGCGCAAAAGATCGCCGCCGACCCGACGGTCGTCGCCATTGTCGGTACGAACTGCTCCAGCGCGGCGCGGCCGGCTGCTCCGATCATCTCCCAGGCCGGCATGGTTATGGTCTCGCCCTCCAACACCGCGCCCGACCTGACCGACCCCGCCAAGCACCAGCCGGGCTACCTCCGCACCGCCCACAACGATAAAGTGCAGGGCGCGGCGATGGCCCGCTTCGCCTGGGAGTACCTGAAGGTCAAGCGGGCGGCGACCATCCACGACGGCAGCCTGTATGCGGACCAACTGCAGCAGGTGTTCGCCGAGGAGTTCAAGAAGCTTGGCGGCACGATCACCGCCCAGGAAGCGGTCGACCCGAAGGACACCGATATGCGGCCGGTTCTGACCCGCATCGCCGCCACCCAGCCCGAGTTCATCTACTACCCGATCTTTATCGCCGCTGGCGGCTTCATCACCAGCCAGGCACGGGAGATCCCAGGACTGGAAAAGGTCTACCTGGCGAGCGCAGACGGCACCTTCTCGCCCGACTTTGTCAAGGCTGCGGGCGAGGCGGCGCTGGGGATGTTCCACTCCAGCCCGGACTTTGGCGCCTTCGGTTCTGGCTACCAGGAGTTCCTGAAGAAGTACGAAACGAAGTACGGGCGCAAGCCGATGGCTCCTTTCCACGCGCACGCGTATGATGCGGCGATGATGATCTTTGCGGCCATCGAGAAGGTGGCCGTCAAGGATCCGGACGGCACCTTGCACATCGGCCGCCAGGCGCTGCGCGATGCCCTGTTTGCGACCAAGGACTTCAAGGGTCTCACCGGCAACCTGACCTGCACGCCGACAGGCGACTGCGCGGACCCGAAGATCGCCGTCTACCAGATGATGAACACCGACCCGGCGAAGTGGAACCCGGGCTCCTGCGACGAGTGCAACCCGAAGAAGATCTGGCCGTAACGCGTGCCCCTTGGGTACGTGCGTAGCGAGGGGCAGGGGCGGGCACGAAGGCTTGCCCCTGCCCATCGCAGCCTGAGGAGTTCCGATGCTACGACAGCTGCTCAGACGGGTAACATTGGTCGATATCTTTATGTGGATCATCGGCCTGTTCCTGATCGCGATGGTTGTCTACGGCTCGGCACGCACGCTGGCATCCGGAAAGTACGCCCCCACGGAGTGGCTCAACCTGACGGTCACCGGAATTGCCCTGGGAGGGATCTATGCGCTGGTCGCCCTGGGGTACACCCTGGTCTACGGCATCCTCCGCATGATCAACTTTGCCCATAGCGAAGTCTTTATGAGCGGCCCCTTCACCGCCTACTTCCTCGCCGATGCGCTGGACAAGGCCGGCTACTTCGACCGCTACCCCATTCTCAGCCTGTTTTTGGTCATGCTGCTTAGCATGGCTGTCGCCACCACCGTCGCCGTCCTCCTAGAACGGATCGCGTACCGACCGCTGCGCACCGCGCCGCGCCTGGTGCCGCTGATCACCGCCATTGGGGCCTCGTTCTTCCTCCAGTACACCTTCCGCGGACTCTTCGGTTCTGGGATCAAGGGGTACCCGGAGACCGACTGGTTCAAGCGCAAATGGTGCATCCAAGGCACGCAGGCCTGCATTTCCATGACCCAGATCCTGGTCATCGTGGCGGCGATCCTGATGATGGTCGCCCTCTATGCCTTTGTCCAGTGGACCAAGATCGGCAAGGCGATGCGAGCGGTATCCGAGGACAAGGAGACAGCCGCGCTGATGGGGATCGACGTGGACCGGGTGATCGCGACGACCTTCGCGGTCGGTGGCGCACTGGCCGGCGTCGCCGGGGTGCTCTATGCCCTGATGTTCCGTCAGGTGCAGTTTTTCATGGGATTCGTCCCCGGGATCAAGGCCTTCACGGCAGCCGTCCTGGGGGGCATCGGCAACATCCCCGGGGCCATGCTGGGCGGGCTCTTCCTGGGCATCTTCGAGGCGCTCGGGCCGAACCTCTTTCTGGACGGGCTGGGTATTCCCGCTCCCTACCAGTTGAAGGATGCGATCGCCTACACGATGCTCGTGCTCATCCTGATCTTCCGGCCGACCGGGATCCTGGGCGAGCGCCTGGCCCGGAAGAAGGCCTAGGAGGTCCTGGCCATGGCGAAAGCGACGCATTTCGACGGAAAGGCAGCCCTTCGGGCCGGCGCCATCGCAGGGGTGACCGCCCTGCTGATCTGCCTGGTGGGGATGGTCGCTGCCTTTGGCAAACGGAACCTGATCGGAGGTGCCGTGCGCCTGAGCGTGGGGCACACGTTATTCTTCCTGAACATGGTGCTTGCCGGATATCTGGCGCTCCGCCGTGCGCAGCATAGGGAGCCGGTGCTCCAGGTCCTGGGGGGCGCGATGGCTGGCCTGATCGCCAGCGCAATGGTGGCGGTCCTGGTCGTGATCGACCTGCCGGAGAAGGTGAACCTCCGCGCGGTGCTCATCAACGCCTCTCCGGACCTCTACGCGTTGCTCACCTTTGGCCAGGCGCCTCTGGTGGGGCTGGGCATCCTCGTGCTGTCCGGAACCTTTGTCGCTGCGCTGACCACCGGTACCCTGATCCTGCCGCCGCGCTTCCGGCGCGCCATCTCGCTGGGCGTCACCGTCCTGCTCCTCGTAGGCCTGCTTCAGGACCTGCTAAAGGTGATGTTCACGGGCTGGGGAGCACTGGGCAACCTGTTCCTTTGGATGTTCGAGCCGGCCGGAGGCCTCTCATTGGTCGCCGCTCTCACGGTCTTAATCGTCGCGGGCGGGCTGAACCTGTTTTTCTCGTACTATGCGGCTGGAACGCGGCAGCAGCTTCGTGCCTGGATCGCCTCCCAGTCTCCGCAGGGACGGCTGGGCATCCGCGCAGGGAGCATCGCCTTTCTGGGACTCGTGTTGCTCTCGGTCCCCTTCGTGGTCGGGCGCTACCCGAGCGAGGTGCTGAACACGGTGGGCCTCTTCGCCTTGATGGGGCTGGGGCTGAACATTGTCGTGGGGTTCGCCGGATTGCTGGACCTGGGGTACGTGGCCTTTTTCGCCATCGGCGCCTATACAATGGGCGTGCTCACCTCGCCGGAGATCTCTCCCCTTGCCCACCCCCTCACCTTCTGGGAGGCACTGCCCTTTTCCCTCCTCGCGGCGCTCCTCTCAGGGGTGATCCTGGGCATCCCGGTGCTGAACACCCGTGGGGACTACCTCGCCATCGTCACCCTGGGCTTCGGCGAAATCGTGCGGCTGCTTTTCCTTTCTGACTGGCTGCGACCGTACGTCGGCGGCGCGCAGGGGATCCAGCTGATCGCCCCGGCAAAGATCGGGGACCTCCTCCTCACGCAACCCCGCGAGCTCTACTACCTGATCCTGGTGAGCTGCCTGATCGTGGTCTTTGTCTCGAGCCGCCTGAAGAATTCCCGGCTCGGCCGGGCCTGGATGGCCGTGCGCGAGGACGAGGATGTCGCCCAGGCTATGGGGATCGAGCTTGTGAGCACCAAGCTCCTGGCTTTCGCCACCGGCGCGACCTTTGCCGGACTGAGCGGGGCGATCTTTGCCACCAAACTGGGCTCGATATACCCCCACTCCTTCCAGCTGCTCTACTCCATCTACGTGCTCTGTCTGCTCATCGTCGGCGGCATGGGGAACGTGCCGGGGGTCCTGGTCGGATCGCTGCTGCTGATCGGCCTGCCCGAGCTGCTGCGCGAGTTTTCCGAGTACCGGATGCTCGTCTACGGCGTTGCCCTCGTCTTCATGATGCTCACCCGGCCCGAGGGGTTCCTGCCAGACCGGCGCGTACGGCGTGAAGTGCGGGCCGAGGTCGAGGAAAACAGCGCGTAGGAGTCCACGATGGCGTTGTTGAGCGCACGAGGTGTGACCAAACGGTTCGGCGGCCTCCTGGCCGTGAACCGTTTCGACTTTGAGATCGAACAAGGGATGATCGCCAGCCTGATCGGGCCGAACGGCGCCGGCAAGACGACGTTTTTCAACTGCGTGACCGGCTTCTACCGGCCTGAAGAAGGGGACATCACCTTCAACGGCACACCGCTCGTTGGCCTTTCGGCCGACCGGATTACCCGGTTGGGCATCGCCCGCACCTACCAGAACATCCGTCTCTTCCCCAAGATGACTGTGCTCGAGAACGTGCTCGTGGGCCTGCATCCCCATCTGCACGCGAACTATTTCGAGCTGATCCTGCGCACGCCCCGCGTACTCCGGGAAGAACGGGAGGCCGAAGAGGAGGCATTGCGCCTGCTCGACTTTGTGGGGCTGCGCGGTCAGGAGAACCTGCTTGCCCAGAACCTTCCCTACGGCGCCCAGCGCCGCCTGGAGATCGCCCGCGCTCTGGCGAGCCGGCCGAAACTCCTGCTCCTGGACGAACCGACCGCCGGGATGAACCCGCGCGAAGTCGAGGAGATGATGGTCCTCATCCGACGGTTGCGCGACGAGCAGGGACTCACGATCTTTCTCATCGAGCACCGGATGAAGGTCGTGATGGGCGTTTCGGAGCGGGTGACGGTGTTGGACTACGGGGTCAAGATCGCTGAGGGCACCCCCGAGGAG